>JAUZPR010000155.1 GCA_030705825.1 Bacillota bacterium
GTTCGATCTGCTCAATTAATTGTGGATATATGGGTCTATCAGATTTTAAGTCCCATGGCATGTTATCACCCCTTGTATAATTGTATTAAGTACTTAATACAATTATACAAGGGGTGATATAGGATGTCAACAGTATTTATATATAAACGTTAAAATTTTTCTCAATAGAGAGCTTGAACTAATGACGAGTATAAGAAATATTGTAACTAAATACACCGATTTTGTAACTTACAACACACCTCATTGAAATCCTCCTTTTTTTTTCATATTATTTTTTCATACTATAACAATTAAAAATTTAGGAGTAGGATGTAAATGAAATCAAAAACACATATATTATTTAAAACTTTTATTACTATTTTAGTATGGGTGGCAGCTTTAATCGGTGGTCATATAGTTGGTACATTAATTATTGGTAACTCTATTGATAAAAGCATTATGGCAAGTTATGAAGCAAATGCAATCTTATATCTGATAGTAATCATTGCCTTGTTAACCCTGACCAGATTCTTAAAATTAAAAAATGTACCAGGAAGACTTAAAATCAATAAATTTTGTATAGACAGGTATGCCTTGCTTGCTATAGCAACCTGTTTCGCCGGTGACATTTTTCTTTCCATAAAATATGTAATGACTATCATGGATCACGGTTATCTTAATTTTAATAATTTGAAATTTTCAGGTCCTTTAGCGTTGTTATTGGCTGTTGCTGTCTATGCTTCAGCTGGCTTTACAGAAGAACTCTGCTGCAGAGGGATCTTGCTTAAAATTTTTTTAAATCACTTTGAAAAAAATAAGAATTCAAATATGAAAGCAGCTGTAATATCCTCAACAATATTTGGTATTATACATCTCATTAATCTTACAAATGGTTTGACTTCATCTAATATAATTTATACTGTTGCACAGATTATATTTGCAGGAATGTATGGGATGTTTTTCTCGGCGCTTATGATTAAAACAAAATCATTATGGCTTTGTGCCATAATTCATGGTACGATTGATTTCTTAGGGAATATGCCTGATTTGTTTGTACCAATAAAAATAATGAACTCACTACCGGAAAATATTCTTTCAGGTTATTCCATCTGGGAAAGCATTATAACCATACTTGTTTTAATACCTGGATTTATCTGGGCTATCCATTCGACACATATCTTAGATAAAACAAAGGTGGAGGTCAATTGTGAAACTAACCTTACAGGAAGAGAAGAATCACGAGCTTGAAGTAATAGTTGTATATTCTGAACCAGATAATAGTGTGAAACGGCTGATTGAGCAGATTAAGGTGTTTGACATAACTTTACCGGTATATGGCGAAGACCGTTGTTACAAACTGAATATATCTGATATCTATTATATTGAGACAGTTGACCGTAAAGTATTTGTATACACAAAACATGATGTTTACCGTTCTGATAGAAAACTTTATCAGTTGGAAACAGAACTTGCGGAATATGGATACACTAAAGTGAATAAATCATGTCTTTTAAATATCAAAATGCTGAAAGCAATCAAAAACATTTATAACAGCCGCCTGGAGGCAGAGCTGATTAATGGTGACAGGTTAAATGTATCACGGATGTATATCCCGAAAATCAGGGAAGCACTTTTATAGGGGGAATATGCACAATGAAGAAAATAATAGGAAAAACCCCAACCATTTTATTGTACAGTTTTTGTCTGGTTGGCGTTTCGTTGTTCTGGACTAATTTAGCGGAGTCACTCCTCTTTGATCATAATTGGTGGGGAAAATTTGCGACTGAAGGTTCCATAATGTTGTATGGGATTGTGCTGTTTAGTATCTTCTCGATAATTGAAGAGAGAGGATTATCCAACTATCTAGTGGAAGTATCATTGGAGTTTTGTGTTTTTATATTACTCTATCTGCTCTTTGGCTGGATGTTTAAATGGTATAACATTGAAAACTGGTGGGCTATGCCCATTCAATGTATCCCGATATTTATCATTGTTTATTTATTTAGATTACATCGTATTAAAAAGGATGTAAGGATTATCAATTCAAATCTAAACAATTCTTAAGGATACTTTAAATTGAAGACTTTACGTTTTCCATAAATGCTTTTACTTTTGAAGCATCCTTCATACCGGGCTTTTCTTCAACGCCTGTCAGCACGTCTACTGCATAGGGCTTTACCTCCCGAATGACCGGAATGATATTTGCCTGATGAAGGCCTCCTGCCAGTATTACCGGCAGGAAGCTTTCTTTTTGTATGGTTTTGAAGGTTTGCAAATCGACTGAAACCCCGGTTCCACCGGGCATGGTTTGGGTATAGGAATCAACAAGTATAGCTGATATACCTGTTTTGGCAAGCTCTCTAACGGCCTGAGCAGGTTCTTCGATTTCAAAGTCGCACCGGCCTTTGGCGTCAATACGCAAAGCTTTGACAGTTTTAATGCCACGAGGTGATAGATTGTGTGCAATCTCACTGATTTCTTTCAAAGATTCTCTATAATGAAGCTGTACCATATCAGGAACAGTTACATTTACCACATCCAGCACTTTCTCAGGCGTTCCTCCGGTTACCACGCAGGTGCTCACAAAGGGGGGGACCTGCGCAATCAACTTTCCCGCTTCGGTCTTGGTCAGATTCCATGGAACCGGTACAGGGTAATCCACCACAAATCCGATTACATGTACGCCTGCCTGCACGCACAAATCGATATCCTTTTGATTCATCAGACCACACATTTTAACACGGGTCATACCAAATCCTCCGTAAGCTAAGTCACTCTACCATAGCAGGATCATTTTATTTCTATATTGCTGAACATACTCACTGCAAAGATTTACTATACCATCACATTGCCAAGCATCCGGTACATTCTGACCGGATCAACGGCACGCATAAC
Source organism: Bacillota bacterium (assembly GCA_030705825.1). Classification (GTDB taxonomy): domain Bacteria; phylum Bacillota; class Clostridia; order Acetivibrionales; family JANLFN01; genus JAUZPR01. Next base: position 2,875 of record JAUZPR010000155.1, read on the forward strand.
AGCTGTGCCAACCAGCACAGCATGGGCTCCTGCCTTTACCGCCCGCTGGACATCCTCCGGGCTTGATATCGAGCTCTCACTAAGCAGCAAAGCATCACGCCGGACGAAAGAAGCCAACTGTTCCGTGGTGTTCACATTTCCATTATCCGTTTCCCAAATACCGATATTCCGGTTATTGATGCCTAGGAACGTGAGATTCAGTTCATTTGCCAGCATGATCTCTTCTTTATTATGTGTTTCAACCAAAGGTTCAAGATTCAACGCCAATGCATCCTCCACAAGCTGAAACAGCTGTCTTTTCTCCAGCATGGATGCGATGAGCAACACTCCGGATGCTCCAATGTCGGCACTCTCTTTCAGCATTTCACAGCCGGTGATAAAATCCTTCCGCAGAACCGGCACGGAAACGCTTTTAGCAATATGAGAGAGCATTTCCGGGGAACCGCCGTAATGTGCCGATTCTGTAACAACAGATATGACAGGCGCTCCGGCAGCTTCCAGGCTTAATGCATAGGACGCGGAATCCTGCTCTGGGAGCAGGATTCCGTGTTCCGGAGATTTGCACTTGATATCGGGTATCACTGGTATGAATCCGGTCCGGTATTTTTTCCACAAGGCATCTGTACACTTTGTTGGTGATTTCAATTCATTCATGTTATTCTCCTGTATCTTCAATCCATGCTTAATGCCCTGAGTTTGGGGTTCCGCAAGATGAATGGACTACTTTATCGATACATACTCATGTGAAGCAGCAATCAATTGATCCAGCTTTTTTTGGACAGCTCCGCTGTCAATCAGCTCACCCGCCAGTTTGATTCCCTCTGCAAATGAATTGGCTCTATCACCGATCATAAGCGCTCCTGCCGCATTCAGAACAACGGCCTGACGACGTGGACCCCTGTCTTTGCCGGAGAAAACATCCCTGATCATGATGGCATTCTCCTGCGGTGTTCCTGTCGCAATTTCAGCAAGAGTACAGCGGGACATTCCGAAATCCTCAGGAGCAATTTCATAGCTGTCAATCCTGCCGTCTTTAAGTTCGTTGATTCTTGTCTTTCCCAAAAGGGAGATTTCATCAAGGCCATCCAGACCATGGACGAACAATCCCCTTTTATAGCCTACCGATGACGCTACATGTGCCACTGTATCCAACAATTCAAGCTTGTACAAGCCCATAACGTGTCTGGATGCTTTTGATGGGTTGATCAGCGGTCCGATGATAGTATAGAAGATTGTCTTTATGCCAAGATCCTTTTCGGGTGGAAGTACCTTTCCCATAACCGGATGAAACAGCGGTGCATAAAGAAATGCAATTCCTATGTCTTCAATAAGCTTTTCAACACCTTTGGGGCTCTGATTGATCTCCACATTCAGTGCTTCCAGAACATCTGCGCTTCCTGAAAGGCTGGATATGGAACGGCTTCCATGCTTCGCTACAGGAATGCCTGCTGAAGCCGCCACAAAAGCGACTGCTGTTGAAATGTTGAAGGTACTCAAACCACCGCCGGTCCCGCAAGTGTCCATTAGTTCTTCTCTCACCGCAGGGTTGATTTTGATGCAATTGTCACGCATGGCCTGAGTTATTGCCGTAATTTCCGTCAATGTCGGCCCTTTCATTAACAGAGCTACTTGAAATCCTGCGATCTGAACATCGCTCAACTCGTCATTGTTAATGGCCACTATCAGGTCGTATGCCTCTTCTGCTGTCAGATCCTGTTTCGATGTCAATTTTTGCAATACATCTTTAATCATACTCATCTCTCCTCTACTCTACTCTTCTAAATATAACATCATCTATACAATTTACCCGTCATGATTTAACGAGTTATTGCCCTTTTCATTTTCCTTACGTATTCCGTTACATGAGGTATACAACCCGACCCATATTGCTCCACTATTTTTACGATTGCGCTTCCAACGATGACACCATCGGCAAAGGCCGACATGTTGGCTGCCTGCTCCGGTGTGGAAATACCAAATCCAATCGCACAGGGTATATTTTTAACCTCCTTTACAGTTCTCACCATTTGTTCAACATTGCTCCCGAGATTTTGTCTGACGCCGGTCACGCCCATAGATGAAACGCAATAAATAAATCCTTCGGCCTCTGATGCAATCTTACGGATACGCTCCCCGGATGTCGGAGCAATCATGGATATCAATGTAATCCCATATTTTTTGCATATTGGAAGCAGTTCGTTTTTTTCTTCAAAGGGTAAATCCGGCACAATCATAGCATCAATGCCGGCTTCCCTGCAATTCATCATAAATTTTTCCGCTCCGTAGGCAAAGACAGGATTAACATAAGTCATACAGGCGATAGGAACCTGACAGGATTTGCGTATGCGAAGCATCATCGAAAATAATGTATCTGCTGTGAAGCCACCATTTAATGCACGGTTATCTGCAGCCTGAATCACAGGTCCTTCCGCAATTGGATCTGAAAACGGAATTCCCAGTTCGATCAGATCCGCTCCGGCTCCCGCCATTTGATAGACCAACTGTTCCGTAATGTCAATCGACGGGTCTCCTGCTGTAATAAACGGGATAAACGCCTTACCCCCAGCGAATACCTTTTCTATACTATTCATAGATCTGAACCCCCCTGTATCTGGCTATCGCGGCCACATCCTTGTCTCCTCTCCCCGAGAGGCAAATAACCAGAACCTTATCCTTTCCCAAAGTGGGTGCAATCTTTTTCGCATACGCGACGGCATGTGCACTCTCAATGGCCGGTATGATTCCTTCAGTGCGTGAGAGATATTCAAACGCCTCCACTGCTTCATCGTCCGTAACAGGCACATATTCAGCACGCCCCGTATCTCTCAGATTCGCATGTTCCGGACCTACACCCGGATAATCCAACCCTGCTGAGATGGAATAAACCGGTGCGATCTGTCCGTACCCATCCTGGCAGAAGTAGGACTTCATACCGTGAAAGATGCCTATCTTTCCTGTTGCCATGGTTGCAGCCGTCTTGTCTGTATCAACACCACGTCCGGCTGCTTCACAACCGATCAGGCGGACACTAGTATCTTCTATGAAATCATAAAACATCCCCATGGCATTGCTTCCACCGCCAACACAGGCCAATACCGCATCAGGCAGCTTGCCCTCCATTTCCTTAACCTGCTGTTTCACTTCCCGTCCAATAACGCTTTGAAAATCACGCACTATAGTCGGAAACGGATGGGGTCCCATGACAGAGCCAAGCACATAATGTGTATCCTCCACGCGCTGCGTCCACTCGCGCATCGTCTCATTCACCGCATCCTTCAGCGTCTGTGTGCCGCTTGTAACCGGATGTACTTTTGCACCCAGCAGCTTCATACGGAAAACATTCAATGCCTGCCGCTCCGTATCTTCCTTCCCCATGAATATTTCACATTCCAGCCCCATCAGCGCTGCAGCCGTAGCCGTAGCAACACCGTGCTGCCCGGCGCCTGTCTCGGCGATAACACGGGTCTTTCCCATCCTTTTTGCAAGCAGAACCTGCCCCAGCACATTATTGATTTTATGGGAACCGGTATGGTTCAGATCCTCCCGTTTTAAGTAAATCTTGGCTCCACCAAGATCTTTTGTCATCTTCCCGGCATAGTAGAGTAGTGAAGGCCTGCCTGCATAATTCTTCAACAATTCGTTCAGTTCTGAAACGAATTCCGGATCATTTTTATAATGATTATAAGCCTCTTCCAATTCTATTACGGCATTCATCAACGTTTCGGGAATATATTGCCCTCCGTGGATGCCAAATCTCCCCTTTTCCATCACATAATCCTCCTTCAGCCATTACAAGACTTCCATTTTTATAAGCAAGAACTCCACTTTAAAACTTCAAACAGTGCAGAGTTTCCATCCATGTTCCAATATTCACTCAAGGAAATAAAAAAAGCCTTCATCCCCCCTGAAAGGGACAAAAGCTTTGTAACTTCTGCGATACCACCCAAATTGACGAAAAATCGTCCTCTCTCCATGTATATGTTCGTATACACCCCCCTGATAACGGGCAGGCTTCCCGTAAGCGACTACTCTCTCCTGATTTCGTGCTTCCCTCACAAGTCCATTCGGAATAACCTTTGCAGCCGCATTCTCACCATCGGCGGCTCTCTGAGTGCTATGAATCATTCTTACTTCTCTTGCTCATTGGTTTTAATAATTGTTGGATATAAAATTGTTTTATTTAATGAAAGAATAACATAACATTTTGTATTCTGTCAATAAAAGATAGCAAATCATTGCCAATATACCAGTTTCGCTAACATACAGCATTATATTAAAATCAGAGTTTATATTTGGTGGAGGCGAGGGTGATGTTAAAAATGCCGCACCTTTGCAGAGGGCTAATTAGCTTGACTGATTTGTGGCAGTGAGGGAGGTTTTTACGGTTAGTATGACGGAGTTGTTTAAGGGATATTATGAGGAACGGATTCTGCCGGGCGGGTTTACCCTGAGACTAATGGGACAGAAAGAGCAGAAATATCTTCGGAAATATATATTCGGAAATTATACCTTTTCATTGATATATTTCCGATATCGGAATATAATATTCCCAGAGGCGATTTCAATGGACTTTATTACTACAAACCAGGTAGCAGCAAAATGGGGTATAACCGACAGACAGGTGCGCATCCTGTGTACTTCCGGAAAAATAAACGGTGCAAAACGGGCGGGACGCTCCTGGCTGATTCCTACTGATGCATCAAA
>JAUZPR010000156.1 GCA_030705825.1 Bacillota bacterium
CTGTTTCCAATGTTTTAAATCTTTTACCGCTGTTTTTTGAGATGGGCCTATAAAGCATCAAAACTATCCCAAAGAAAAGAAGTATAATTGTATTGGTTAATTCACTTATACTGAAATTAAGCTTTAATAATAAGACTATTGCAAGAGCGGGTATTATTAATAGGATTGTTATCAAAGGGTTGTTCCAGTCCACCCTGTACTGTTTTGTACTTAAGGTAGCTGATCCGGCCATCTTGGACGCCACCAATCCAAATATGATCTCCATTTCTTCAAAGCCTGTTATATTAAGAGTTTTCTCATCGGATTGTACCTTTAATAGAAGAATCTTACCCCTAACATCCCTCTTAACAGTAACATTCCTTATTCTTTCAAAATACACCTCTTCTATAAATTTTCCGCCTCTTCGCTCAAATTTGTTATCATCGATAATCAATATGGAACTTCTTAACCTTTTAAACATGGCTGAAGAAACAATAAGCGTTTCCAGTATAACGACAAATGCAACTACTGCAAATACTACTGCATATATCGTTAAATCAACCTGTTCCTTTAAATCTGCAAAAAAGTAGGTAAAAATTGCAATTACGGGAATTATAATTGCGATGGTAAGGAAGGTACGATTTTTCCTTTCCTTGATTGCTTCTTCCGAAAATCTGAAAACACGCGGCTCCATATTTTCCACCCCTCAAAAATCAGATAGGGGACAGAAAATGATGTAGCCGTCCCCTGTATAAATATTTATTAATTGAGTTTGAAGTTAAGCAGTGATTTATCATAGTCCTGTTCAAACGAATTTTTTACAACCATGTAGCAGGCCTTTCCTTTTACAACTGGAAGGATTAGTTTTCCTTCTGCTGAATATGAACCCTTTTCTCCAACTTTCAACTGTTTGGAGTTTGTTGCCGAATATATTTTGTCGCTCATACTTCCGTCAAAACCGAAATCAGTTCCACCTATAATATATTGAGTATCATCTGTAGTTATTGAACCCCAGAAATCCGGTGAAAACGATGATAAATACATTGTTTGGCTGCTATCTGCAGTACTGATCAATTTTGCATCCTTTACTTCCCATAGAACATCTACCAGCATGTAATCACTATCCGAATCCGGTTTTTTGAATCCCATTTTTGCTATATCATCAGGAGTAATAGTTTTAGCACTTTTCACAGTCATGGAATATGTTCCGCTGTACGATTCCTTATCATATGAATATGTTCCGGACCATGTAAACTTTTGGTTCATCGGTATCGGACTGCTTATGGAACCTGTAGCTGTTGTATTTGAAGATGTATTTTGTGTATCGGAATTACTGCTGGACGTGTTTGAACTTCCACTGTCCGAACCGGATGAAATAGTTACTGTACCATCCCCCGAACCATCATAGCCTATTTCAGCGCCAAGTGCATTTCCAACTGCTCTGAGAGGCAAATATGTAGTGTTATTGTATGTAATAGGGTATAGCCTGTTTCCCTTTTGATCTACCGGCTGAAACGTATCTCCGTTTACCTTGATGGCAAGGCCCCCGTTCAAGTATGCCGTGACCTTTGTCAGCTTACCACCTGCATATACACCCACTGATAATGACATAAGTGACACTACAATAAATGCAATTATAACTTTTTTCTTCATCAGACTCACCTTTTCCTTTTTGTATGATTTTTCCGACATATTTTCTCTAAATTCAATTTTTATTTACATTTATACCGTTTCTTATAGTAATCTTTTTTATTTAGTGAGTCAACAGTTTTGTTTAATAAAGGATTCTTGATAAAAAAATAAGCCTTAATGAGTTGAGGTTATCCCTTGTAAATAACAAAGAGGTGCCGTCTGGCACCTCCTTGATTTGCTTAGGTAAGTATTTGCTTAACTTCCGACCATGTCGGATATTTACTTCTTAGTCGGTAAATATGTCATCGGATTTACGTTTACATTGTTTTTCAAAACTTCAAAATGAAGATGAGGCTGTTCTGCCACTTCAAATGCAGCTGTATTTCCAACCGAACCTATTACATCGCCCTGGTGAACTGTTTCATTCGGAGTAACCATATCATTGGATGCAAGGTTTGAATATACTGTTTTCAGACCGTTTGCATGTTCAATGATTACCGTATACCCAAACATAGGGTCACTGATTACTTCTGTAACCACACCGTCTGCCGCTGCTTTTACCTGAGTGCCTCTGTCGGCTGATAAATCAACACCACTGTGAGTTGTCCACTCTTCCAGAGTCGGGGAATATACCAGCTTGTCCTCCGCATATTGAAACGATACGCTCCCTGGTACAGGTAGAATAAATTTCACAGTCTTTACAGCGTTTGTTGATTTACTTCCTGTTGTTTTAGAAGGCTGAGTCGTTTTTGGAGCGGTATTATTCTGCGATGCTGCAGGTTGAGTTGATGCTCCCGGAGCGGTTTTTTTACCCGGATCAGTAACCTTGCCCTGTGCAGGTACTGACGGATTGGTATTTACAGATTTAGCAGGTGTTTTTGCAGCGTTGCCGACAGTAGCGTTTTTAGCTACATCCCCTGGAATCATTTTCTGCAAATCCGTATTTGGAGAAGATGCATTCCTGGTTGTTACAAATACCGCCGTTGTTCCTACTACAGCTATACATAAAATAAGTACAATGTAGAATCCCCTTTTATTAAGAAATTCCTTTATTCCTTTCTTGGAAATCTTCTTTTCGGGAAATAGTTTTTTCATATCCACATTTTTCACCTCCATATAATATTGTTACCTGGATTGGCAGGATTATACATAGAGGTAAAATTTTTTAAATTTATTCGAGTCGGGGAAATAACAGAAAATTATAACTATCAATGCAGAATATAGATCAAACTCTATTTTGAATAAGCACTGACATTGCTTAATTGAATTCCGGTATAGTAGTATTTAAGTATTTCGTCATAGCTTCCTCCCTTTTTGGCCAGATAATTGGCACCCCACTGGCTCATTCCCACACCGTGCCCATTACCATATGTCGTTATCTTTATGGAGCTCTTGCCATTATTCTGTACCTTAAAGTTTGCCGATTTCAAGTTGAACAGTTTTCTAAAATCGGTTCCCTTCATAGTGATATTTCCAACATTTACATTTTTGGCACGCCCGCCTGCCGAATACTCTAAAATTTTTATACTTGCCGCTGTATCCTTGCCTGTCAGCTTGAAGCTTGGATAGCTGCCTTTCATCTTTTTACTGAAGTCGGTATTCTTTATAACCACAGTATTTTTGTACTCGGGACTATATTGATCACCTTCACTTACTACACTTCTTAAGTAGGGTACAGCCACACCTTCCCATACATCCTCGGAATTTTCCGTTTTTCCTCCCCCGTTTGAATGAAAAACGGGGTTTGCTATCTGTCCGTTATATACAAGGATACTACCTTTTGTATCATTTACTGCTTTATCAATTTTATTCCAATTTTTTGATGCGGAAAATATACCCCAGCTTTTCATGGCAGCTTCCTTGCTTATCCATGCCTGGCAGTCGCCAGGATCGGTACATATGTCGGCTCCCCTGGCTTCATCATTCTTTGAAGCGTATACTTTTTCGAGTCTTCCGAATGCATATGTCCTGGCAGCTACAGCCTGAGCCTTTAATGCCTCAGGCTCAAAATTAGCCGGAGTCTCTTTTGCAACGACTCCTTTTACATATTCTTCAAGGCCCATTTTTCTGACTTTGTTTTCCGAAGCGACATAAACCCTTATCTGAAAATTTTCGGGCGGTTGGACACTTTTGCCTGATTTCGGAGAACCACAGCCTTTAACAATAAGAAGCGGCCCTACAATAACCACTATTAACATAAGAAGTATAAGGAATGCAATTTTTTTCATGTTTAAAATATATTCAGGACGAGGCTGTTTATGACATTTCAGATATGAAAAAGGCTGCCTTAGCGGCAGCCTGTAATGTTCAATTTAAACTATTCAGCTTTTACTATGTTGGCTCCCAAAGCTCTTAGTTTTTCCTCAATACCGACATATCCCCTCTCAATATGTTCAATATCGGTTATCTCGGTAATGCCCTGAGCGCCAAGACCGGCAATAATTAAGGCGGCTCCGGCTCTTAAGTCGGTAGCCTTTACCTGTGCACCCATCAGCTCATTTTTCCCTTCAATGATTGCACTTCTGCCTTCAATTTTAATATTCGCACCCATCCTTTTCAGTTCGCTCACATGCATAAACCTATTTTCAAATATAGTTTCTATAATCATGCTTGTTCCTTCCGATTTACTCATTAATGCTGTCATTTGCGCCTGCATATCGGTCGGAAAACCCGGATAGGGATGGGTTTTTATATCAACAGCCTTTAACTTTTTGTCCGATTTTACATGTATTCTTGTCAATTCTTCCTCAACTTCTGCACCTGCTTCTCTGAGCTTTGCGCTCACAGGCTTAAGGTGATCGGGCAGTACATTATCGATAATGATGTCTCCGCCCGTAATTGCGGCTGCCACCATATAAGTCCCCGCCTCAATTCTGTCGGGTATAACTGAATGAGTGGCTCCTTTAAGGTGTTTTACACCATTTATTTTTATTGTATCGGTTCCCGCTCCTTTAACGTCTGCACCCATAGATGTCAAATATGTAGCAAGGTCAACTATTTCAGGTTCAATAGCTGCGTTTTCTATTATAGTCTGGCCGTCAGCCAGTACTGCAGCCATCATTATGTTTTCGGTTGCTCCAACGCTGGGAAAATCCAGGTATATTTTGCCTCCTGTAAGTTTACCCTTTGTTTTGGCTTCAATATATCCATGACCCTGAGAAATTTCCGCTCCCATTGCAAGAAATCCCTTCAAATGCAGATCGACAGGCCTTGAACCTATTGCGCAACCGCCTGGAAGAGAAATTTTCGCATTACCCTCCCTTGCCAGCAACGGCCCCATTACCAAAAAAGATGCTCTCAATTTATTAACCAATTCATACGGAGCAACAGTGTTGTATATCTTATTGGGATCAACTGTCAATCTGTTTTTATCAACCGAAATATCTATTCCCGCTCCTAATGTTTTTACAAGTTCACACATAATCTTAACGTCGTTAAGATATGGTATTTCTTCAATAACGCTCTGTCCCTCCGCAAGCAGTGATGCTGCTATTATAGGAAGAACTGAGTTTTTGGCACCACTCACCCTGACATTTCCACGTAATGGCTTTCCCTCTGATATTATAAACTTAGCCATCGAATTCTTCCTTTCGTATCTATTCTCTCTAATCATTTGTGCATCTTCAGGCACCTTGCTATTCAGCCAAGAATTTATTTAAATAGTCAGCTGTTTCGAAAGGTCAGTATTCAATTGTTATTACTGGTGTAGCAAGCCATATGTATGTTTTGTTCTCATTCGTATTATACCTTATTGCCAGATTCAGATTAATCCTTTTCCCATTAACCGTAACAGAATCGTTTATAAGCGGTGAATACGCGGATATACTTTCCAACTTCTCATCCTTGATTCCCTCAACCTTTATGGCTTCAATTTTTTTTATGGTCAGACTGCATAAGTCTTCAATTTCCTTTTGGTTGAGTTTTCTGTTTATGCTGCCGGTTATGCAGGAATTTACCTTTGGTACAATATCATATTTCTTAAATGCTTTCTCGACATCCCTCCTTATTTGGATCAGATCATTATAACCCAGATCCTTGGTAACCGTAACCGATACTTCATCTTTTCCCTGATCTGCTGCTTTTAATGATTGTATGTATATAGCAACCAACTTCCCGTCAACGGTTTTACAATTGACCTTCAACTCCAGAAGCTGGTTATTATCAATTATATTGCTTGAGTATGTATTGTCTTTTTTGACATTCAAATTTCCGGTTAAATTGTCTGCAAGCTGCTTCATGTTGTTTACATTTTTAAGATGGACATTTAGTTTTCCCCAAAAGTTTATTTCACTTTTGACAATATCTGCACCCGAGCTTTTAAATGCTTTGGTTAACAATATTTCCGATTCTTCAGGTCTTTGTATAACTTTATAATAAATCGAAGAAACTACCATTATTGAAAGAGTCAAGAACAAGATTACATAATAGACCTTTTTCATGTATGCGCCCCCTTGTTACAATAAAATTATTGCCGTAAAGGCTGGCGTATATACATGCAATATTATTGTCTACCAGGTGTAATTTAACATTACTTTATTCGTAATGTTAAATTACATTACAATTAATTTCCACCGGAAAAAAAGCATCATTTTCAAAAACTGTCAACTGTCAACTTTAATAAGTCGAAAGCGCGCGGCTTATCATCATTGCCGAATCAGCCCTGTTTATGTTGCTTTGTTCATTGAAATTTTTATATATTCCGTCAGAGATTTTCAAAATTCCAGAATCAAACATTTTTTTGACACTTGCCGTATACCATACATTTTGTTTAAGCTTGGAATATGTTCCTGTGCTTATTGTCTTAAATCTGAATGCCTTTGAAATAATAGTGCATACCTCTGCTACAGTTATAGGGTTATTCGGCCTTAATGTCTTGTCGGAATATCCCGACAGGAAACCATACTGCACACCAAGAAGCAGAGCATTTTTTGCCCAATGTGTGTTTATATCCTTAAAGCCTTTTGTATTTGCGGGTGTCCCCGATAATTTAAGCGCTCTTACTATAAGAGTTATAAATTCCGCCCTGGTTATGGTTGTATACGGTTTATAAAGGTTCCCGCTGCTTCCCATGACTATTCCTGCGTCATGCAGATGCCAGATATATTCCTCCTGTTCAATATTTTTAATATCGGAGAAAGGCGGTTCCCCACCATTAGCGGCATTTTTGAGCAAAATCCGTATAGGAGGAAGTGCACTGGTTAAATCATAATCAAATGCAATTTCCTTTGGTGCATTCGATTTCAATTCATAACCAATATTAAGAGTTTTTCCGTTTTCAATATAAAAATATGAAAGTGCTATCCCTTTAGCCTCTGCAGAATTACTCCATTTTATTGTTATTCTGATTTTATTGCCGGGTATCTGCTTTGTTTCATAAACCGGCCCGTCTGCAAAAACAGCCTGCATATTAAGTATCAACAAAATCAGAGCAATAATCAATGTGATTTTCTTCCTGCTAATATCCACGTATTTATCCTCCGTTAATCCATTTCACCTGAGAGTACAAGCACTTTTTGCAGCATAACCATTAGATCTCCCCTTGTTACAGGGTCTTTCGGAGCAAGTTTATTTGAACTGTTTCCTGTTATGATTCCATTTTCAATTGCAAATTTCATTTTTCCAAGTGCCGCTGAACTTACCTGCCACATATCGCTGAATGTTACATTATTGGTTGATGAAGAGGCCGTATTTCCTGTTTTCAGTTCGTATAACCTTACAACCATGAGAACGGCTTTTTCTCTTGTGCAAACTGCCGATGTATTGTCGTACACGCTTATCAACCCTGATTTTGCAGCAAGCGAAGTATAATTACTTGAATAGGATACA
>JAUZPR010000157.1 GCA_030705825.1 Bacillota bacterium
CTAATTTAGACCAATATTTAAACGAAAGAATATTTAAACCCCTGGATATACCCAAACCAATATGGGATACATGCCCGAAAGGAATTCCACAGGGCTTTTCCGGATTACACCTGACAGCAGAGCAGTTGTCCAGATTCGGGCAGTTGATTCTTGATAAAGGTGTCTGGAAAGAAAAACAACTTATCCCTTCAGAATATATAAAGCAAGCTACATCGGTCCAAATTAAGACTGACGATTTTACCCCATTCTTTGCAACAGCCGACTACCATCAGGGATATGGTTATCAAATCTGGATGAATTCATATCCCAATTCATACCGTATGGACGGTTATTTAGGCCAATATGTCGTAATTATTCCTGATAAGAATGCAATTGTAACCTATATATCCAATGAGTATAAAAACATGACAGGTATTCTCGAACTGACATGGCATACTTTAGTTGATAAATTGTGATATAAATAGAGCCTGACCAAGTTTAAATGGAGGGCTTTATGATATAAGAAACACTCTCGCAAAAAGGGTTGCTTTTGTCATTAAATAATTGTTTTATTCTAGCCTCTTTTACTCATAGGCAAATAACTTCTCTTTGGCAGTACATTTTTATATGCCGGCCTTATGATTCTTCCGCCGTTTACAAGCTCCTCGATCCTATGGGCACACCAGCCTGCAATTCTCCCTACTGCAAATATCGGAGTATACAAATCCACCGGGATATTCAGCATTTTATATACGAATCCCGAATAAAAGTCAACATTTGCACACATGACCTTCTCGCTCTTCTTTACCTTGGCAAAGACCTCGGGTGAAAGTTTTTCAATATTCTTGTAAAGTCTGTATTCCTTTTCAAAACCCGTTTCTGAAGCGAGGTCCTCAGCCTTTTGCTTGAGCAGTATGGTTCTTGGATCGGATACGGTATAAACTGCATGACCGACTCCGTAAATAAGGCCGGATCTGTCAAAAGCTTCCTTCATCATTATTTTTTCAAGATATCTTGCTATTTCCTCTTCATCATCCCAGTCCTTGACATTCTCCTTGATCTCGTCCACCATTTCCATTACCTTTATATTGGCTCCTCCATGCTGAGGACCCTTCAGGGAACCAATAGCTGCAGCAATGGTAGAATATGTATCTGTTCCTGTTGATGTGACAACATGGGCAACAAAGGTAGAGTTATTTCCTCCGCCATGTTCAGCGTGTAGCACAAGGGCCAGGTCGAGCATTTCAGCTTCCAGTGCCGTAAAACCCTTATCGGGTCTTATCATGTGAAGCAGGTTTTCTGCAGTATTAAGCTTCTTACTGGGGCTGTGTATATAAAGGCTTTTCCCGTCATGATAGTGTGACTTGGCCTGATACCCGTACGAAACCATTGTAGGAAATCTGGCGATAATTTCTATACACTGCCTTATGGTGTTTTTCAAACTGACGTCATCGGGATTTTTGTCATAGGAATAAGCAGCCAGTACACTTCTTGCAAGCTTGTTCATGATATCCTTGCTTGGAGCCTTTAATATCATATCCTCTGTAAAGCCTGCAGGCAGAGATCTAAATTCTCCAAGCAGAGCCTGGAATTCCAGCAGTTCATCCATTTTTGGAAGTTCCCCGAAAAGAAGCAGATAACAGCATTCCTCAAATCCAAATCTCTTTTCGCTCTGAAAGCCATGTACCAGATCATTGATTTCTATTCCCCTGTAAAATAGTTTGCCTTCGGTAGGTACCTTTTCCTCTTCATCGAAAATGTATGCACGGACATCGCCTATTTCAGTAAGTCCTACAAGCACACCCGTACCATCCAAATCCCTTAGTCCGCGTTTGACGTTATATTTTTTGTAAAGTTCAGGGTCTATTCTATCGTTCTTTTCAATAATTGTCCCAAGCTTATCAAAGACCTTTTCATTTTCTTCAGAAGATTTAAAGCTCATAGATTCCCCCCAAAAGACTAATAATTACTTTTATATCTATTTACCCATCATTATATTTATTTAACCATCATTTCATCCAGGACTTTGCCTATTTCTCTTAAGAAGTTCTCGGTATTGACTACCTTCTTTTCCTTTATATCGGCAAGTACTGCCAGGTCCTTTGTCATTATTCCGCTTTCTATGGTCTTTATTGACGCTGCTTCCAGCTTATCGGCAAAATCAATCAAATCGCTTGAACCATCAAGTTCTCCGCGTTTTCTCAGTGCACCTGACCAGGCAAAGATTGTTGCCATTGAGTTTGTGGAGGTTTCCTGACCTTTGAGGTGCTGGTAATAATGGCGCTGTACTGTTCCATGGGCAGCTTCGAATTCATAATAGCCTTCGGGTGATACTAAAACCGAAGTCATCATTGCAAGGCTTCCGAATGCCGTTGCAACCATATCAGACATGACATCACCGTCATAGTTTTTGCATGCCCATATGAATCCTCCTTCAGATTTTACAACTCTGGCTACTACATCATCAATCAAGGTATAGAAATATTCTATGCCTGCCGCCTTAAACTTTTTGCTATACTCGTTTTCAAATATCTCTCTGAAAATATCCTTAAACCTATGGTCATATTTTTTGGATATTGTATCTTTGGTTGCAAACCAGATATCCTGCTTCTGGTCCAATGCAAAATTAAAGCAAGCCCTTGCGAAGCTTTCTATTGATTTGTCCACATTGTGCATTCCCAATATTACTCCTGGTCCGTCAAACTCATGTATAGTCTGTTTGGTTACCTCTCCGCTTTCAGAAGTAAATACAAGTTCTGCTTTTCCTTTTCCTTCTACCTTGTATTCCACATCCCTGTATACGTCTCCATAAGCATGCCTTGCAATCGTAATAGGCTTTTTCCAGGTTGAAACATAAGGTTTGATGCAATTAACTGTGATAGGGGCGCGGAAAACAGTACCGTCAAGAATAGCTCTTATTGTACCGTTAGGGCTTTTCCACATCTGAGTCAGATTATATTCCTTGACTCTGTCCGCATTAGGAGTTATAGTTGCACACTTTACCGCCACACCATATTTTTTTGTAGCTATTGCAGAATCTGTTGTTACCTGGTCCTTGGTTGCCTCTCTGCGTTCAAGACCCAGGTCGTAATACTCTGTATTCAAGTCTATATATGGTGTCAGAAGTATATCTTTTATCATCTTCCAGATTATCCTGGTCATTTCGTCCCCGTCCATCTCTACAAGAGGGATCTTCATTTTAATCCTGTCTTTCATAGTATTCTCCTTTATTTTTAACTAAGCTTATGAAATTTTTACTGGCATTTTTAACATGCTCTGTTGTAAGCTTTTCTGCTTTTTCTGCATTTCTTTCAATAATAGCCTGTAAAATTGCCCTGTGCTCTTCAAGCGCTTTCTGAGCTCTGCCGGGTGAAGCCAGCGAAGCGGTTCTGGCTTTCTGTACATAATGATGAAATGTGCTGAGTGTATGCATTAACGTCTTGCTTTTGCTTGCACGAAAAATAATGTCGTGGAACTGGGAATCAAATTTGTGTAAATGGTTTGCATCGTTCTTATTGGTATAGAACTCTTCCAGGTCCACCACTTCCTTGAGTTCGGCAAGCTCTTCCTCGGTAATCTTTTCTGCCGCCCATCTTGCTGCAAGACCCTCAATCATCATTCTTATTGTATATATGTCTTCAATATCCTGTATTGATATGCCTTTTACTATAGCTCCCTTATTGGGTATGGATTCTACCAGGCCTTCAAGCTCAAGCTGCCTTATTGCTTCTCTTATAGGTGTCCTGCTGACTCCCATTTCCTCCGACAGCTTTGTCTCAATCAGACTGTCACCTTCCTGGTATTTACCGTCAATGATATCATTTTGAAGCTGGTTGAAAATCCTTCCCCTTAGTGATGCTAAATTATTTTCCTGTTCGCTCTTTTCAAATTTGGCCATATATGCTCTCCCCCTTTGCAGAGCTGGGAATCATCATTTATACTGCAGCTTTGTATAATTCAATAGCCCGCCGGCAAGAATCATTTCGGTTTGTCTCTTGGAAAGGACAACGTTTACTTTTATATCAATATTCTTGGTTTTGTTTTTTAATACAAGTACGCTTCCGTCTTTTATCTGATTTCTTGCATCCTGAAGCAGCAGTTCGTCACCTGTATCAATCAGATCGTAATCTGCTTCATTAGAAAATGTCATGGGTATGATACCTGAATTAATCAGATTAGCCATATGGATTCTGGCAAAGGATTTTGCCACAACGCCCTTTATGCCAAGCTGAAGCGGAGCAAGAGCAGCATGTTCACGACTTGAGCCCTGGCCATAATTGGAACCGCCTATAATAAATCCTCCTCCGTTTTCCCTGGCTCTTTTCGGGAACTCAGGATCACAGGGGGTAAGGCAGAATTCTGCCAAATATGGAATATTGGAACGGAATGGCAGCAGTTTTGCATTTGACGGCATTATGTGGTCGGTTGTAATATTGTCGCCAACCTTGATTAAAGCCTTTCCTGCAATATTCTCCTTAAGCTCGCTGTTAATCGGGAACGGTTTTATATTAGGTCCCCTTACAACTTCAACATCCGAACCTTCCGGTGCCGGAGATACCACCATATTGTCATTAATTACAAAAGCCTTGGGCATTTCGATATCAGGAGCCTGACCTAATTCTCTCGGATCAGTCAGCACACCTGTAATAGCACTGGCAGCAGCCACTTCCGGGCTTACCAGATATACCTTTGCAGAAACGGTACCGCTTCTTCCTTCGAAATTCCTGTTAAAGGTTCTTAATGATACGGCATTGGTTGAAGGCGCCTGGCCCATACCAATGCAAGGTCCGCAGGCAGATTCAAGTATTCTTGCACCTGCTGCAACCATATCCGCAAGTGCCCCATTCCGAGCAAGCATTGTCAGAACCTGTTTGGAACCTGGTGCAATAACCAGACTGACATTCGGGTTCACAGTTTTACCCTTAAGTATGCTTGCAACCTTCATCATATCCATATATGAAGAGTTGGTGCAGCTGCCTATTGCAACCTGATCAACCTTTATCTTACCTATATCGCTTAATTTAGCTACATTATCCGGGCTGTGAGGCTGTGCAGCCATAGGTCCCAGTTTGCTTAAATCTATTTCTATTTCCTCTTCGTATATAGCATCTGCATCGGGTTTCAGTTCTGTCCAGTCACTTTCCCTTCCCTGAGCCTTAAGGAACTCTTTTGTTACATCATCACTCGGGAAAATGGAAGTTGTTGCTCCAAGCTCGGCTCCCATGTTTGTTATTGTAGCTCTTTCAGGTACCGTAAGAGTTTTTACACCTTCACCGGCATACTCTATTACTTTGCCAACACCGCCTTTAACAGTCAAAAGCCTTAAAACCTCAAGGATTATATCCTTGGCAGATATCCACGGCTTAAGGCCGCCTTTTAAATTGACGCGGCAAACCTTTGGCATGGAAATATAATATGGGCCACCGCCCATTGCAACAGCTACATCAAGTCCGCCTGCACCTATTGCAAGCATTCCTATTCCACCGCCTGTAGGCGTATGGCTGTCGGAACCCAGAAGTGTCATTCCGGGTACCCCGAATCTTTCCAGCTGTACCTGATGGCAAATACCATTTCCGGGTCTTGAAAAATAAATTCCATGTTTTGATGTCACTGTCTGTATATACTTGTGGTCATCTGCATTTTCAAAACCTTCCTGAAGAGTGTTGTGGTCTATGTATGCAACTGACCTTTTTGTTTTAACTCTCGGAATTCCAATGGCCTCAAACTCAAGGTATGCCATTGTTCCGGTGGAATCCTGGGTTAAAGTCTGATCGATTTTGATTGAAATTTCCTTGCCTGGTACCATTTCTCCGCTTACCAGATGTTCCTTAATAATTTTCTGTGCCAAATTAAGTCCCAATTTATTTGCCCCCCAACTTAGTTAATTGACAGTTGACAGAGTACAATTGACAGTAATAATACCTCAATCCTCATTCTCAATTGCCAACATTATTTAATTTAGATTTTATTCATACTAGCTTTAAACTATTAACTGTACACTGTCAACTGATTACAGTGCCAGGTCCAGAATTTCCGGCGCTATCTGGCTTATTGCCACTTCCAGTTCGTCATCGCCTATGGAGGTTATCCTTCCGTCCTTGTACTGCTGATCTATCCAGTCTTTTATCTTTGCAACTCTTTCGTCTCTCTTGTCAATTTTACTGGCGTCGCTGAGTCCGAAATAGCTGTTTATCCACTGTGCTATTCCCGCCAGCCCTGAGTGCATGTTTATGGATACGCCGACAGGTCTCTTTAGCAACTTTTTGGTATCAAAAATGTTGTAAATTTCTTCATCCTTAAGAAGACCATCTGCATGTATGCCTGCCTGGGTAACATTGAAATACCTGCCTACAAACGGAGTCCTCGGAGGAATTGAATAACCGATTTCCTTCTCATAGTATTCCGCAATTTCTGTAATTACAGTAGTATCCATACCATCTGTGGTTCCGCGAAGCTGTGCATATTCGATCACCATTGCTTCAAGGGGTGTATTTCCTGTTCTTTCACCTATTCCAAGGAGTGAACAGTTAATAGAGGATGCACCGTACATCCATGCTATTGCTGAGTTTGAAACAGCCTTATAAAAATCATTGTGGCCGTGCCATTCGATAAGTTCACTCGGGAAGCCGGCATGATGCCTCAAACCATAAATGATTCCCGGTACGCTTCTAGGAAGTGCGGCTCCCGAATAGGAAACGCCATAGCCCAATGTATCACATGCACGAATTTTGATGGGTATCTTGCTTTCATCCATAAGCTTGCGTAGTTCAAGTGCAAAAGGTACAACAAACCCATAGAAATCGGCTCTTGTAATATCTTCAAAATGGCAGCGCGGTCTTATTCCAACATCAATAGCACTTTTAATAACAGTCATGTAATGGTCAAGTGCCTGCCTTCTTGTCATGTTCAGCTTTTTAAATATGTGGTAGTCGGAACAGCTCACAAGAATTCCGCTTTCTTTCATTCCCATATCCTTTGCAAGCTTGAAGTCGTTTTTAGTCGCCCTTATCCAGCTTGTAACCTCCGGGAATTCATAGCCGCGTTCCATACATTTGTATACGGCTTCCTTATCCCTGTCACTGTAAAGGAAAAACTCACTTTGTTTTATTACACCTTTCGGACCTGATAATTTATGTAGATAATCAAATAATGTAAGTATCTGTTCTACAGTGTAAGGAGCCCTTGATTGCTGTCCGTCTCTGAAGGTTGTATCGGTTATCCAGATTTTGTCCGGCGGCATCATTGGCACTCTTCTATGGTTAAATGCACATTTTGGAATTTCGTCGTAGCTGTATATTTCTCTGTATAGATTAGGCTCCGGAACATCCTGCAGTGAATACCTGTATTGAGTCTGTTCCAGGGTATTGGTGTTCTTATTAAATTCCAGCATTAATTTGCCCCCCTTATAGTACAC
>JAUZPR010000158.1 GCA_030705825.1 Bacillota bacterium
AATAGTTTTATTTGAAGACGACAGAATTGTTGAATATGATTACAGTATTCTTGATGAAATAGAACCTGCTTTTGCCATAACAATACATAAAAGCCAGGGTAGTGAGTTTCCGGTTGTAATAATGCCTGTTTTCCAGGGACCCCAGGTGCTTATGACCAGAAATTTGTTATATACGGCAATTACGAGGGCGAAAAAACTAGTTATTCTTGTAGGCAATGAGTATGTTCTTGGAGGTATGGTTGAAAATCAAAGAGAAATGTTCAGGTATTCAGGTTTGAGAGAGAAGCTCGAAGTTTCCATAACAGGGAATTTTAATCCTTGGGCAAAAAAGTAAGCGCCTTAATATTTAGATTATGTCATCGGAAGTTTTTTTCCTTTTCAGGACATAGTCATCATCCTTAAGCTGAAGCGGCATAACGGCTATGACAATGTGCTTGTGCTTTATCAATTCTCTTTGCAGATATACCCTTGTGTGATTGTGAAGTATCTTACTCCACCACTGCCTTACCGAAAACTGGGGTACAACTACTGTGATCATATCACCCTTTTTATAGTCATACTCAGTTGATTCTATAAATTTAAGAAGAGGGTCTACAACCTTCCTATAAGGGGAATATTTAATATACAAGGGAATATCGGTTTGCATCAAGTCATATCTTTCACGTACCTTTTTACCGTTTTCTTCATCTATTGATACGTTAAATGCAATAATATTGTCCGATATGGTTTTAGCATAACGCAAAGCCCGTATACTTGCTCTGTTTACACTTTCTATCGGAACTATGACTCTGTTTCTGTAGGTATCCTTTTCTATGTTTACAATTGAAAGCTCCTCAGGTGTGATTTTCAGTTGCTTTGAAACAGCTGTATAATGCTTCTTGACTCTGAGCATCACCATAATAAGAATGGGGACTGCAAAAACAACTATCCAGGAGCCTTCTGTGAATTTTGCTATAGCTATGATTACCACTGCTACTGCTGTAACTATAGCGCCCAACCCATTTATAAAGGCTTTTAGGGCCCAATTCTTACCTTTGTTTCTGAGCCATCGCATAAACATACCCGATTGTGAAAGGGTAAAAGAAATAAATACTCCTACTGCATATAACCCTATCAGTTTAGTGACATCAGCGCTGAATACTACTACCAGAAAAGCTGCAATAGCGGATAAAACAAGTATTCCGTTGGAATAGCTCAGCCTGTCTCCTCTCATATTAAGCTGCCTTGGAGCGTATCCTTCCCGGGCTATAACCGAAATAAGCATTGGAAACCCTGAATATGCCGTGTTGGCTGCAAGCGCCAGTATAATAAATAATGTTATCACAACAAAGTAATACATGAAATGAAGACCACCACGGAAAATTTCGTTTGCCACCTGGACAAGAACTGCACCGTTAGCAGGGTTGACTTCATAATAGTTTGTCAAAATAGAGGTGCCTCCAAAGAGAACAAATACTACAAGTGATAGTAAAAGCAACACTGTTTTGGCATGTTTGACAGCAGGTGTCTTGAAGTTGGGTACTGCATTGCTTACTGCCTCCACACCCGTAAGAGCTGTACAGCCGCTGGCAAAGGCTTTTAATACCAAGAAGGTTGTTAATGGATTCATCGCCTGAGGTAAGGGACTTACAGGTGGGACAGTTCTGTTTATAACATGTAAAAAGCCTGTAACTATCATTGAACCCAATGCAAAAATAAAAGCATAAGCAGGTATTCCGAAAAACTTGGAAGATTCTCTTATGCCCCTAAGGTTCCCTAGTGCCAGTAACAGTATCAATACTATTGATAACGGTACCCTGTAAGGATATAAAGGTGCATAAGCTGTAGTTATTTGCTGTATGCCCGATGATACACTTACTGCAACAGTCATAATATAATCAACTGATAGAGCTGCCCCTGCCGTAACACCTGCTAAAACACCCAAATTGTCCTTTGCAACTATATAGGCACCCCCGCCGTTAGGATAATTGTCTATAGTTTGTCTGTAGGATAAGGTGAGCAATATCAGTAAGCCTACTATTGCAGCTGATAAATAGGTTAATGTATTAAAGGCGATGGCTCCGACTACCGGCAATAGGACACCCAGTATTTCCTGTCCGGCATATGCTACCGAGGAGATGGCGTCACTTGAAAGAAGCGGCAATCCCCATAAAACTCCGAATTTTTCTTCGCCGATTGCTTCATTTTTCAGCGGTCGTCCGATTAAAACCCTTTTAACCTTATTTTTCATAATATATTTAATCCTTTTATATTCAAAAGTTAGATTAACCTAAAAGACTGGATAATGATATTATTTCCGCAAAGCATAAAAAAATTAAGAAACATAATACAGTATTATTAAATTTTACTAATAACTCAACTTTCCCACACCATTATTACGCTTTAGCCGTTTATTTGAATATCGAACGCTTCAACGATATTTCAAATTTATTTGGTGTTTATACCGATTGAGAACGGCTGCTTAATTCAAAGTGGGAAAGTTGAATTAATAAAAAAGCAAGGAATACTGTTTGCTGCTTAATGGCAGTATACAATATTCCTTGCTTCAGAAGTTTTAAAACTTAGTCTTTAATTAAAGCATATCCTCATGGGTTTTTCTTCTCTTGAGGACATAATCGTCATCCTTAAGCTGCAGGGGCATTACGGCAATAACTATGTGCTTGTGCTTTAGCAGCTCTCTTTCGAGGAATACCCTGGTATGATTGTGGAGTATTTTGCTCCACCAGTGGCGTACTGAGAACTGGGGAACAACAACGGTTATCATATCACCCTTCTTGTAATCATACTCGGTTGACTCTATAAACTTTAAAAGAGGCTCTACAACCTTTCTGAAAGGAGAATACTTTATATATAATGGTATGTCGGTATTTATCAAATCATATCTTTCACGTACTTTTTTACCGGTCTCCTCATCTATTGAAACATTAAATGCTACAACGTTGTCCGATATTGTTTTTGCATATCGCAGAGCCCTTATGCTTGCCCTGTTTACGCTTTCTACCGGAACGATAACACGGTTTCTGTAGGTATCCCGCGCTATGTTAACTGTAGAAAGCTCCTCAGGTGTGATTTTCAATTGCTTGGATACGGCAGTATAATGTCTTTTTACCTTCAGCATTATGCTCATTAGTATAGGTACTGCAAATACAACTATCCAGGAGCCTTCGGTAAATTTTGCTACAGCTATGATGATGAGTGCTATAGCTGTTACAACAGCACCCAAGCCATTTATGCAGGCTTTCAGCACCCAATTTTTACCTCTGTTCCTTAGCCATCTAATAAACATACCCGACTGTGATAATGTAAAGGATATAAATACTCCGACCGCATACAAACCAATAAGCTTTCCTACGTCTGCATTAAACACAACTACAAGCAAAGCTGCTATTGCAGAAAGAACAATTATACCATTGGAATAGCTAAGCCTGTCGCCCCTCATATTAAGCTGTCTTGGTGCGTAACCTTCCTTGGCCATTACTGAAATAAGCATCGGAAATCCGGAATAAGCAGTATTTGCAGCTAGTGCCAGGATTAAAAATAAAGTTCCTACAACAAAGTAGTACATGAAATGGATACCGCCAGGGAAGACTTCCTTTGCCACCTGCACCAGAACTGCTCCATTATTTGGATTGACCTGGTAGAAATTACTTAGTATAGAGGTTCCTCCAAATATTACGAAAACAACCAGGGATAACAAAAGTAATACTGTTTTTGCATGT
This sequence comes from Bacillota bacterium, assembly GCA_030705825.1. Taxonomy (GTDB): domain Bacteria; phylum Bacillota; class Clostridia; order Acetivibrionales; family JANLFN01; genus JAUZPR01. Next base: position 3,720 of record JAUZPR010000158.1, read on the forward strand.
TTTGGGGAAGGATTCTTAAAGTTGGGTACAGCATTACTGACGGCTTCTACTCCGGTAAGAGCGGTACATCCGCTGGCAAACGCTTTAAGAACAAGAAACAGAGTCAGAGGCTGGATTGCTTGGGGTAAAGCCTGAACTGGGGGAACTGTTTTGTTTATGACATGGATGAAACCCGTGACAATCAACGAACCCATCGCAAACATGAACGCATATGCGGGAAGTCCGAAAAGCTTTGAAGATTCTCTGATACCTCTTAAATTACCCAACATAAGAAGTAAAATCAACACTATGGAAAGAGGAACTCTATATGGGTACAAAGACGGGCTTGCGGTGGTAATCTGTTGTATACCGGATGAAACACTTACCGCAACCGTCATTATATAGTCTACCGAGAGTGCCGCTCCGGCAGTTACTCCTGCCAGAACTCCAAGATTATCCTTTGCTACTATATAGGCTCCGCCGCCGTTTGGATAACTGTCTATTGTCTGTCTGTAGGAAAAAGTAAGGAGAACAAGCAGACCAATAATTGCTGCTGATAAATATGTTAATGAAGAAAATGCTATAACGCCTACAACCGGGAGAAGTACTGTTAAAATTTCCTGGCCGGCATATGCGACAGATGATATTGCGTCGCTTGAAAGTAAAGGCAGACCCCATAAAACTCCGAACTTTTCATCAGCTATTGCTTCATTTTTCAGAGGCCGTCCAATAAGAACCCTTTTAAACTTGTTTTTCATAGAATTTCTGCTACCCCTTTTCAGATATAAAACTAAAAAACAAATCGGATATTTGGTTTTCAATAAACAAAGTCCAAAACCGCACTTCTACTTATATAAAATAAAAACAACTACTAAAGTGAATATTGCACGCCAATCACTTCTTGTAGTTGAATTGAGCTTCGTTGTGCGCTATTAGCCTATTATAATACTTTTTTAATAACTACAAAAACATAAAAGATTGCCTATTTAACTATAATTTGGCATCTTGAGCCAATAGGCCTGCTTTATATCTATGATTCTCAAGCTGAGCTTGAATAGCTTTAGGAATCTCTGCTTTATGATTAACAAAATGCTTGCAATTGAAAGTAATATACAAAACTGGTAAAATGGGTAAGGGTGATATTGTGATAAAATATTTATTAAAATTTCTTTTTCCGCCCAAATGTATCTTTTGTAAAAAACTTCTCCCCACAAACACTGAAATTGAAGTTTGCACCGAGTGTTATGATAAAATCACTTTTTACAGCGGTGAACTTCTGTATACCGGGGATTATATCAAAATTGCGTGGATCGACAAGGTTATTTGCCTTTGTGAATATTCCGGTATTATAAAAGATGCAGTGATAAGGTATAAGTTTTTTAATAAACCAGGGTATTACAGGACTTTTGCAAAACTTTTGTCCAAAAAAGTCAAAAAAATGACAAATAGTCTATTTTTTGATATAATAATAAGTGTTCCTTTACATTCGGATAGAGAGAAAGAGCGAGGTTACAACCAATCATATCTCATATCACGTTTAGTGGGGAAGGAGATTGGTATACCTGAAGCTTCCGGAATACTTGAAAGAACCCGGAATACTCCCAAGCAAAGTCTTCTTGGAAAAGAACAAAGAGGTTTGAATATAAAGGGAGCCTTTAAAGTCAACAATGCTGATAAAGTTAAAGGTAAAAAAATTTTAATAATTGACGATATATTAACTACAGGCAGTACTCTGAGTGAATGCGGAAGAGTATTGACCGAGGCAGGAGCAAAAAGTGTAACAGCCGCAGTTATAGCATCTGGGAAAAAGCATTTGGGGAAAGTATATTGAATTTATTTATTGTATTAAGGGGGAATATTTGTGCCGGATGTAAGAAATTGCAGAAAATGCGGAAAGATTTTTAACTATATAGGCGGTATGCCTATTTGTCCTGTGTGTAAGGATAAGGAAGAAGAGGATTTTAAAAAAGTAAAGGAATACCTTTATCAGAATCCCGGCGCAACAATGTCTGAAGTTTCCCAAGTACTTGATGTTAGTGTCGAAAGGATAAAGGCCTATCTTAAGGATGGAAGACTTGAGATTGTCGGGGACGAGGCCAACATTATCCTTGAATGTGAGGCTTGTGGCAAGTCAATAAAAACAGGACGTTTTTGTAATGAGTGCCAGAAGAATCTTTCAAAGGAGTTCAGAAATGTAGCCGGCGATATGGGAAGCAGCTTTGCTCAGGCTGAGAGTACAAAAAAGGGAATAGGAATGAGATATTTAAATAAGAATGAATAATATTTAAAATTTTTATGAAACTGCCTTAAACGGCAGTTTTTTTATACCCAAAATACTATTTCCCGGTTAAAAAGGAGCCAAACAGTACTATCATCAGTGCCCAAAAGTGTTTATAGATTTTTCATTTTTAATAATAATAATATAAATATATTTGAATCTCTGCCGATAATATTTATGTAAGGTAAATACGAAAGATTAAAACGTTATAAAAGTTTAATATAAATATGTATTTAATTAAAGAAAGACTAAACCCAAGTAATTCTGTATATGAAAAGAAAGTGAGTGGATATTTATGAAAATCTGGGGCGATATTCCCAGGATATCGGGTATTTATGATAAACAGAAAAGTACCGGTAGGATAGAAAAAACTTCAGGAGTTGCACCCAAAAAAGATGTAGTTTCCATATCAAATAATGCTAAGGATTTTCAGACAGCCTTGAAAGCAGTAAAGGATGTTCCGGATATGAGAACAGACAAGGTCAATGAACTGTCGGAAAAATATGAGGCCGGAAATTATGATGTCAGCGGAAAGGATATAGCTGATAAAATTGTAACATCCGTATTCAATAGACAAGTTTGATTTTAAAGCATTTCTTAACTAAAGAAAAATCTCACCTTTAAAACTTTGTATCGGTGCTATTTTATAAACAAAATTGCAGGACAAAACAGATTGCGGGATATTTTATTATCCCGCAATATATTTAGAAAAATACTTCTACATAAAAGCAGTGCCTGATTCCATAAACCAGTATTTCTGGCAGAGAGAAGTGTCCTGTGGCCAAATGTAATTTTGAGAAAATCATTCATATTTATTAAGGGTGGTGCACAAAATGGATAATCAAATGATAAATGATCTTGTGAAGGTGCTTGAACAGGAATCAGGACTATATAAAGAGATACTTAACATTTCTAAAAATAAAACCAATATTATTATAGAAGGTAAAATAGCTGAACTGGAGAGTGTTGTTAAACTTGAACAATCCATCGTTTTTCAAATGGGAAGACTGGAAGATACCAGGGAGCAATTGGTAGAAAAGCTTTCAAAAGAACTTGGGATGGACGATCCGTCACAGGTAACGCTTTCTCAATTGATTAAATATGTAGATGATAACAGTTTAAAGGATCTTAGGGCATATCAGGATGGTATGACCAGGACTATAAACGAATTGAAGAACTGTAATGAAGTAAATTCAAGACTTATTAGAAATTCGCTTGATTATATTAATTTTTCAATTAATTTGCTGACCGAAGTAGGTTCTGTCAACAACGGTTACGGGAATACCGGGATGGGCAGTGATTCAAAGAAAAGGAATTTGTTTGATGTTAAGCTTTAATTTAAAAGCTTTAACTCTTGAGGTGATTTTATGTCGGTAAGTTTTG
>JAUZPR010000159.1 GCA_030705825.1 Bacillota bacterium
CCCTTTGGATTGATATCAATACTCAGATCAATAGCCTTAAATGTATGAGGCCCGGTGGTCACGGGAATAAAAGGAGAAACCGCAATACCTGCAGCCGGTAAATTCATTAAAAAATGAAGCATGGTTGTATTTCCGGCAAAAGCCGCTTCATATATGGATGTATTTTTTATATTATTTCTTTGGGAAAGAACAGAAATAACATTGTTAATACAGTCTATAATTGTTTTATTCATATCTGACAGTGAGTCAGCGGATTTCATTGTATAATCTATTCTTGAAATAACATCCGCTCCATACTTCCTTTGAGGATTCAGAACCGAAAAAACATCGGTTCTTTCTCCCAATACCAAATCAAACAGATATGCCGCTACTGTTGTAGTTCCAATATCCACTGCAAGCCCAAACAGATTGCCCGTAGTATCACCGGACTCCACATCAATTATCTTTTTACCCTCACAGAAAAGAGTTACTTTATAATCGTCATGTTTTAAGGTTTTTGTCAGCTTTCCCAGCAGCCGTATATTGCTGTCAAGATATAAACCGTCCAAAGCTGCAGTTATTCTATCTTCATCAGCATTCTGATCACTTATATCAGGCTGCTTGAGAGGTATGAATTTCTTTGAAACAAGAGGATTGAGCTTAACCTTTCTTTGTCTACCGTAAGTTATAATTTTTGCTTCTTCCTGCTTGTCCTCGGGATAAATTTCGATATTTGAATTTATGTGGCAGTAACATGCCAGCCTGTAGCCCTTTTCAACCTGTTCAACACCCAAAAGCTTTTTTTCCGCTTCAGTTGGCTTGTCCAAAAGTCCGGACACTTTTATGCGGCATTTACCGCAGGTTCCGTTTCCTCCACAAGGAGTCTTCAGAATATAGGAATTGTCATTTAAAAATTTCAGCAGGTTTTGCCCCTCAGGTACCGTTTTATATTCAAGTCCGTTTTTTATATGTATTTTTACTGTGTAGTCCACGGTATTACCTCCTTTATTCAAGATGCTCATATTGTTCGATATCAGCATCATCAAAGGTTCCCATACGGTTGTACGCTACCAGTGCGGCATCAAACAGGTGGAAGGCAACTGCTGCTCCGGTACCTTCCCCAAGCCTCATACCCAGGTTAAGGTACGGTTCCATATTAAGTTCTTCCATAAGCTTGGTATTTCCGGGTTCAGCAGATCCATGAGACGGGAAAATATAGTTTTTGACTTCAGGCTTTATTTTTACTGCAACCAAAGCAGCGGCAGCCGATATAAATCCATCTATCAGAATGGGGAGCCTGTAAGCAGCAGCACCCAAAAAGCAACCTGCAAGACCTGCTATATCAAATCCTCCCAGTTTGGACAAAACATCGACCGGATCACTGTAGTCGGGCTTATTTACCTCTATTGCTTTTTTTATAACGTTAATTTTATTTTCAAGACCGGTGGTAGTAAGTCCTGCCCCCCGTCCAGCCATTATTTCCGGATCATTTTTGGTAAGTACGACAGATACGGCACTGCTTGTAGTCGTGTTTCCCACTCCCATTTCACCGGTACCCAGAAGATTATATCCCTTATTCTTCAACTCGCCTATAAGCTCTATTCCGGTTTCCATAGCCTTTATAGCTTCACTTCTTGTCATTGCGGGACCTATTGCTATATTTCCGGTTCCTTTTCTTATCTTTTTATTAAGTATTCCACTACTGCTGATATCATCATCGACACCTATGTCAACTACAAATATATCCGCTCCGGCTTGTGCCGACAACACGTTGATGCCGGTAATACCCTTCATGAAATTTCTGGTCACCGAGGCTGTGACAGATTTTGGGCAAGAACTTACTCCTTCATCAGTAACGCCATTATCGGCACACATAATAACTATTGCTTTTTTATCTATTTTCGGAAACATTTCTCCGGTTATCCCTGCAAGCTGTATAACCATATCTTCAAGTCTTCCGAGACTTCCGAGAGGTTTGGTAAGACTATCAAGTCTTTTTTGTACTTTTCCCATTATTCCATTATCCAGTTTTCCAACTGTATTCAAAGCTTCTTCAAAACGCATATTTCCTCCGTCATCTATACTCATACTTGCATTTATTTTCCTTTTCAAACATAATTCAATTATACTATTATATTTTATCTGAAAGCATAGTTTTTACAAATAAAACTTCAAACCCCTGCGTATTTTCCTTTAACCAAACTGCCCAAAATAAAACAGGCACCGTAAATTTACGATGCCTGCCAATAATTTTTTTTACTGAAGTTTGGCGCCACATTTACCGCAGAACAATGCACCATCTACAAAAGCTGTTCCGCATTCAGGGCAATTGTTTTCCGCTTTTTCGGTCTCTTCTGCTTGTGCCTGAGTCTCCGGGACCTCCTGCTTGGCACCGCATTTGGAACAGAATAAAATCTCTTGTTCAAGTTCAGTTCCGCAACTTGGACAAACTTTAATATTCTTTAATTCAAGAATTTTCTGCTTCATTTTTTTGATATTTTCTTCATGGGTTTTTATAACTTCGCAGTGTGTTTTAATTACTTCGTTTGTACTTTCTCCGGATACATAAAGATCATAAAGGATTTTTCCTATCTCGGTATATTTTTTCTGAATTTTATCCTCTTCAGAACCTATATTCATGTTTAGCTTGGTTACTTCAACAATATCACTGGATTTTTTTGCAGCAGCTTTGGCTGTATGAGATACCTTCTTAGTAAAGCTTTTAAAACCTGACATTTGAATCCTCCCCTTCAAAAAACGAAACTTAATTTAACCGGATTTTCTATTTTAAAACATGTTAAAACTTATTCATTTTCACATGTTTTCCGAACGTATTAATATATATTCCCTTAACTTCCTCAATATCCCTTTAAAACATATTACATTATATCATAATAATTTTCAAATAGCTTTACTCCGTCCTGATTTTTAAAAACAAAGCATAATCTTCCCTTTACCGGAAAAGCCGATTTACTGATTCTTACAACATCTTCAGCAGTATATGTACGCTGGGGTGTCAAACTGTCCTGACCCGCAGTCTGTGGATTGTTTAAGCTCACCTTGATTTCTACAAGACTTCCTCTCTGTGCTATGCCTATTACCTTTATCCTGTAATCAGGTGACACAACCTTTCCCAGTGAACAGTCCAACAGGATATACCTGCCAAAATCAGTGTTTTTAATTATCTGCTGTATTTTATCATTATTATCAGAAGCCAAAAGCGGGGTTTTTTCTGAAACAAGCTTGAACAGCATGTCCCCAGAATAATCCGACAGCTTCCATGAATCTGTTGAAGTTTCCCTTTGTTCACTTTTGAATTGTTTACTATATTGTGAATACCATTCAAAATTGATTTTATAGACCTGGTTTATAGCTGCTAGTGAATACGCAGATGACAAAGCAAGCACAACCGCTATAATAAGAAGTAAAATATGAGATTTTCTCATTTTTGTCATGACATATTACACTACCTTTTTATGTATTAACATTAAATATATTATAAGTATAATATTTTTCCAATATATTGTCTAATTATACTAAAAATTTTTGACAAACAGTAAGGTAAAAAGGCAATAGAAAATTACAGACAGGGCTTTAGCGTTAAGATTCTGCCTTTGATGTGGAAATTCCAAAAATTTATATAATATTTAACTGTTAATATTAATACAAAATTTCGGTAGTTTCTTCGTAGAATAAATCAAATATGCCTTTTATAATATCGTTATGATTTTCAACTGTTACCGGATGTACATCTCCTTTATCAAGTTGAATACACATTGATATCTGGTATTTATCATTGTTGTCCATAACTGCGCTCATTATGTCTACTGCATTCAAAGGCTTGTTATAAACATAAATCCATTGTTCAACATCATCATCCATCTCAATATTTTTTTGATAATACCTTTCCAGGAATCTTTTTATCTCCCCCGGTTTTTTTGACCACAAAGTCACTAACACAGCCATTTAATGAATCCTCCCGTAATTTATTCTCTCTTTAAGACACTCGTTTACATAATGTATTCAACATCTGATTAATAAATCCTTTATGTAATTTCTTCAAGTTCCGAACTATTTTTGATGTCATTGTCTGATTTACAGTACTGCCGGGTATTTTATTTTCCGATTATGAAATAATAAATTAAGAATTGCAGTATTCACACCGTCAGAAAAGTTCTGTCCGGTTAAACTTCATAAAAAATATGGAGGGAAAAGCAGATATCTGCGTAAATATATGAAAAACAATAGAAAATATATAATTGTTTCTGCCTGTCTTTTAATTTCATTCTTGATCATGCTGCAGTCAGGATGCGGATCTGACAGTTCACAAAAGCAAGCCCAGCAGTCTTCACAATCTGACCAGGCTTCAAAATTGCCGGTGCAGCTAACCAGTATGGAGAATAGTATTGAAAAAATAATAAAAACAATGAACGGCCCTTCTGTTGAGCTGGAGGGAGATAAAAATAAAAAACAGCAGCCCCAGACAGGTCAGCAAAATCAATCCATGCAAGGCGGACAACAGGGACAACAGGGACAGCAGGGACAACAAGGGCAGGGACAAGGACAGGGACAGGATAAACAGGGCGGTGACCAGTCAAGCCAGTCCGGTAAACAAGGCACCCAGCAGCAACAAACTCAACAGCAGCAGACGCAGCAGGCACAGCAAACAACTCAGCAGCAGGACCCGTGGGAATCCATTACACCCATTATTAATGACATGCATTATAAATGGAACAGTTTTATGCCGCTTGCAATAAAAAACGGTGCGAGCCGTACGCTGGTGGAAAACTTTGAGAATGCCTTGAACAGCCTGACAGTTACAATTATGGGAAAGAACAAGACTAATACTCTTATGGCCGCCAGTAATCTTTATGCATATATTCCTGATCTTTACTCATTATATAAAAATACTACTTCTCCCGAAGTCAAAAGGATCAGATACTACACCAGGAATGCAATTCTTAACGCATTGACAGCCAATTGGACGCAGGCAGACTCGGATATGAATAATCTAAAGGCATCCTGGACTCTGTATAAAAATACATTGGGAAAAGAGCAGCAGGACTCGTCGGGCAAAATTGATTTTTCAATATATGAACTTGAAAAGGTACTTACCGAGAAAAACCAGCCTTTGGTAGATATAAAAGGGCGGGTTGCCATGGCTAATATAGGTGCTCTTGAAAAGTCCCTTAAGGAAGCTTCAGGTAAATCCGGACAAGGTCAGGGTTCCCAGCAGGGTGGTTCGGGCTCAAGTGAAAGCGGTTCCGGCGGAAGTTCAGGCTCTGGAGGCGGCTCTGGTTCGGGCGGATCAGGAGGGCAGTCATAAAAATTGAAAATTGAGAATTTTGGTGTTCAGAATTGTTGATTTCTAAATTCTGTAGGGGCGGCTGCCCACAGCCACCCTTTTGATATGTAAAATTTTTCATTGTCCATTGTCAATTATCAATTCTAAATACCGCCCTTACTTCCCCTGCTTCTTCACCCAGATGATTTATTATTGGAGTACGCCAGTATTTCTTTAAAGGTTCCATCTCATCTTTCTTAATAATATCCATCTGAACAAGGATTTCTAATATAGTCGGACCTACTGCCCTGCTTGCACCGTCCTCAATTTTAAGTGCAATACCGATACCGTTTTTTATAAGGCTTGTACAATATACTCCTTCATCTCCAAACTTTCCGATAACCCTGTCTCCAAAGTTTTTCATAAGGTCTGTATCCAAACGTCCCGTACCGCCAACCATTTCAGGGTGCATTGTCATGGCTTTTATCAACTGGTTTTGAGATTTGCTGTATTTCCCTCCGGCAAATCCCGGATTTCCAATATTGGCATATGCCTTGGCTGCATTTACCAGAGGTATAGCATATACCGGTGCTCCGCAGCCGTCCAAGCCGACATGTATTTTATCCCTGTCGGTCAAAGAAAAAATCGAGATTATATTCTTAATATGATTTTGTACATCACTGTCAAATGCGCGGTACTCCCCCGTAAAACCGAGAATCTTTGCCGATGCTATCTGGCCCAGATGTTTTCCGGAGCAGGTACAGTGAAGTTTTGTGGGTTTTTCACCCTTTTTGATTAATTCATGAGCCGCCTCTCTGTTCAAAGGAGCGTGTATTCCGCATTTTAGTTCACTGTCCTGGACATTTAACTTTTTCATCAGACTTTTTATAGTATCTATATGTTCATTTTCCCCGCCGTGGGATGATGAAATTATTGCAAGTTCCTTATAATCCAGGTTGAATTCCTCAAAAATGCCCAGTTCAAGTGCGGCTATCAATTGCAGCGGCTTTGTTGCCGAACGGAGATATGTCGTTCTATTTATGTCACCCTTTGAATACAATATTCTTCCATCAGTGTCTACTATTGCAAAGCTTCCCAGATGTATACTTTCAACCAGGCCGCCTCTGGTAACTTCTACTAGAACTTCCGACATAAGAATCCTCCTTAAGACTGTACGTAAGCTTTGTATAACTTATATTTTTGTAATATAACCAATAAGTAGAAAAATATATGTTCGGCTCATATTGAATATTATGGAATTATTTAGTATAGTTTAAATATCCATTACAAATAAATAATTTTTTTGAATCCGAGGTTATAATTATATGGAAAATCTATCTTTGATTGAACCGGACTGCAGTTTGGAAAACCAGTACCTGGAAATGCTTGAAGATTGGAAACTCAATGATGCGGTCCATATACCCTGGTATATAAGTATGGAGACAAATAATTTCAAGGTATCGGTAGAAAAACTCAAGGGATTTTCTAAAGGAATCGGTATACAAGAAGGTTTTGTGGAGAATTCTACATATTGGCTTGCTAATAATGATAAAAAAATACTCGGGGCCCTCAATATAAGACACAGGCTGAATGAATTCTATATAAATTACGGCGGGCAGATAGGCTACGGAATAAGGCCCGGAGAAAGAAGAAAAGGGTATGCAAAAAAGGCACTTGGCATGGGACTGGACATTTGCAGAAATATGGGTTTTAAAGAAGTGCTGCTGTGCTGTAATTCTGAAAATTCAGGTTCAATAAATACAATTCTTGCTAACGGCGGTGTTCTGGATAGTGAAAGCGAGTTCAGCGGTGAGAAGATCCAAAGGTATTGGATAGACTTGCACTGATAAAAGTTGGAACGGTGAGGGCACCGTTCCCTACATTCCAGTTTTGGCCGCTCTTATAACATGCTTTGCAAGCACAGAGGTTGTAACTGTTCCAACGCCACCTGGAACAGGTGTTACATACCCGGCAATTTTGGAAACCTCGTCATAATCCACATCTCCGCATAGATTTC
>JAUZPR010000016.1 GCA_030705825.1 Bacillota bacterium
ATTTCCTTCTTAATCAGGTAACCTGAAACTGCCGGCAGGTAATCAGCAAGTCCTGCTGTTGAAGCATGTGCCCTGTGGGCTGTACCGAAAGCATCATTTACAAAGATTTCTGCGAGGCTTGCAAGTTCCTTTGCAAATGCAGGGTCGTTCTTTTCTTCTTCCTTATGGAATCTTACATTTTCAAGCATAAGTATTTCGCCGTCTTTGAGGGCAGCAGCCTTGGCTTTTGCATCCGGTCCGATAACGTCAGCTGCCATTATTACATCCTTGTTGAGGAGTTCTGCAAGTCTCTTTGCTGTAGGTTTCATGCTGAATTTATCTTCAAAACCGTTCTTCGGTCTTCCCAGATGGGAAACGAGTATTGTCTTTGCGCCATTGTTTACAAGATACTTGATTGTAGGAAGTGCACCTACTATCCTTTTATCGTCGGTAATATTTTTGTTTTCGTCCAACGGTACGTTAAAATCTACTCTTACAATAACTCTCTTGCCTTTTACATCAATGTCTTCAATAGTCTTCTTGTTCAACGTTGCCATTTATTTCACTCTCCCTATATAATATGCAGAATCCGTCCTCAACCTGATAAGACCTTTTAGCCTCTATATGGTTCAAGTTGCAGGCAAATCCTCTAAAACTTGAATATGTATGGCATAATAAAATTGTTTCCAAACGAATACATAGTTATTCCCCTGCATAAGCCTCATTTTTTATGAGATTCCATATCGGAATAGCATGTTTTTGCTTGGATAGCCGTTTACATTTTACATCTTTTTACCTGTTTTTTCAATAGTTACAGACTAAAATAAACTATTTTTTAACAAAGTATCAAGGATAGGGAACACACCCACATGAAATTGTGCTCTGGAAACCCAAAAAACAAGCCCGGCATAATATGCCGGGCTTTAGTTACTGTATTAAATTATTTCGCATCTACCTTAGCCATGTGCTGAATAAGGTTAACAACCTTGTTTGAATAACCCCATTCATTATCATACCAGGATACGAGTTTAACAAAATTATCGTTCAAGGAGATACCTGCTTTTGCATCAAATATTGATGTACGGGAATCATGAACGAAATCAGATGATACAACTGCATCTTCTGTATAACCGAGTATTCCTTTGAGTTCATTTTCAGAAGCCTTTTTAACAGCAGCTTTGATATCATCATATTTAGCAGGCTTAGCAAGACGGCAGGTAAGGTCTACTACTGAAACATCCAGTGTAGGTACTCTGAATGACATACCTGTCAATTTACCGTTGAGTTCAGGAATAACCTTTCCAACAGCTTTAGCAGCACCTGTTGATGAAGGAATTATGTTTCCAGCAGCAGCACGTCCACCTCTCCAGTCCTTGTTTGAAGGACCGTCAACTGTCTTCTGAGTAGCAGTTGTTGCATGAACAGTTGTCATCAAGCCTTCAACTATGCCGAAGTTTTCATGTATAACCTTTGCAAGAGGAGCAAGGCAGTTTGTAGTACATGAAGCATTTGAAACAACCTTCATGTCCTTAGTGTACTTTTCCTGGTTAACGCCCATAACAAACATTGGAGCATCAGCGGAAGGAGCACTTATAACAACCTTCTTTGCGCCGCCCTTGAAGTGAGCAGATGCCTTTTCAGTTGTAGTGAATACGCCTGTTGATTCAACAATGTATTCAGCTCCACATTCACTCCATGGAATTTCTGCAGGATCCTTGGATGCATAAACAGTTATTTTCTGTCCGTTAACAACCAATTTTCCATCTTCTACAGCAATAGTACCCTTGAATTGACCATGAACAGAATCATACTTTAACATATATGTCATGTAGTCAAGATCAATGAAGGGATCATTAATGCCCTTAATTTCTACTTCCGGATTTTCGATAGCTGCTCTGAAAACGAGACGGCCAATACGTCCGAATCCGTTAATACCCATTTTTACTGTCATATTGAACAACCTCCTATGTAGATTTTTTAACGATTCATATTATGAACCTTGCAATAGAATAATATAACATTATAGCGCGATATTAGATAAATTGTATATCCCTACCGAGCCAAATATATTTTATATTATTTCATTTTAGTTTTCAATAGCAGGTAAAAAATTAATTATTTTTTTAACAAAGTTCCAACAGGCATTAGTTTTCACAAAACACCCGAAATTATTCATATAAATCAGATGACAGATACAGTATATTTGTAGATCATTTTTGCCGGATTATATGAAAGTTTGGCTTTCCTTAGACCTTCTACCCCCAAATCCTGCTCTCTGTTTATAAATGTTGTCCCGGACCATTCATGTTCGCAAAATTGCTGGTTTATTACGGTATACAAGCCGTTAACCGAACTATCAGCCTTTTCTATATGTATCACTGCAGTATCCTCATTCAGCATTTCACCAACCGTAAAAGCCTTATATACGCCGTCAACCTTAATCAATGCACCCTGGCACCCAAGAATTTTATAATTGTTGAGGAGTTCATAGTTGGCAATCTTCTCGCAGTAAAACTTCCTGTGCTCCTCACAGTTTCTTTCCTTGCACCAGTTATGTGTAATGTTCTTGCACTCATCCAGTAATTCTTCGGTTAGTACGGTATATTCGTACTCGTGCTCTTTTTTGAACCTGTTTATATGATTTCTTTTACCGTCATATTTTTTACCAGATAATTTTATAAGATTTTCCGCATTATATATATAATCACTATTGTCAGAGTCCTTAACTATTTCCCCCAAGGGTATATTTCCATTCTTCAGGAATTCAAGCTCATCCTCGGTAACCCTTTTAAATTTCAGCTGCCAGCCTTTTTGAGTAAAATATTCTTTAAGTTTGGATACTGTGCCTTGAAAATCAGTGTTATCCCTGTCCCCAACCGGGATAAAGCAAAAAGGTTGGCCTGAACCAGGAACAGAAACAATACATAGGAATCCGTTAACTTCGCAAAATCCAAGCTTATAATAATTCCGCCACATGAACATATTGGTGAAAGTCAATTCAGAGGCTTGCGGCTTATACTGCTTTAAATACCTGTCAAATAAGTTTTTATCGCTGATAGTTACTTCATCAAAATTCAAATTTCTACCCCCACTGTTAGTTTCCAAAGCTGACACCAATACTTTTGGCTATACTTATCAATTCACTGTCAGCAGGAACTGTTTTAAGTTTACCTACTGCTTCCTCAAGAGTAACAGATGTAATAGCATTTCCCTGAAGGGCTACCATCCTGCCGAATTTACCTTGGTTAACAAGATCTACTGCTGCAACCCCATATCTTGACGATAAAATCCTATCATATGGGTCTGGCCTTCCGCCGCGCTGCAAATGGCCCAAAACTGTTACTCTGGTTTCTATTCCGGCAAGACGCTCAATTTCATCACCAAGCTTGTTTCCTATACCACCCAATCTGATTGGATCGGGGCTATCTTTGACCACCTTGCTAACTACAATATCTCCGCCGACGGGCTTGGCCCCTTCGGAAACAACCACTATGCTAAAGCTTTTGCCTGAATTTTTTCTTTCAATTATTTTCTCAGTTACCTTATTAATGTCATATGGTATTTCAGGAAGTATTATGACATCAGCTCCTCCTGCTATGCCTGATTCCAGCGCTATCCATCCGGCATACCTTCCCATTACTTCCAGTATCATAACTCTATGGTGGGACTCAGCTGTAGAATGAAGTTTATCTATTGCTTCAGTGGCAGTATCTACTGCTGTCATAAAGCCGAAGGTTACATCTGTAGCAAAAAGATCGTTATCTATTGTTTTGGGAACACCTACCACATTTACTCCCTTTCTTGCAAAATCCCTTGCGCTGGTTAATGTTCCGTCTCCACCTATAAGAACCATGCAATCTATTCCGTGCAGCGCAATGTTGTTTACAACTACATCGGACATATCCTTGTATTCTTCCTTGCCGTTTACCACTACCTTGAATTTAAAAGGATTGTCCCTGTTTGAAGAACCAAGTATGGTTCCACCCTTATCAAGAATACCCGAAACGTCACCAGGTTTGAATTCAACAAAATCATTCATAACAAGGCCTCTATATCCATCCTTGAAGCCTATGACTTCGTATCCGTATTTAATTTTTGCAGTTTTAACAACTGCCCTTAATACTGCGTTTAAACCCGGGCAATCGCCACCGCCGGTCAAAACTCCGATTTTCTTAACCATAAAACACCTCCGAAATTAATTGACAATTGATAATTGACAATTAATAAAATTTATTAATTAATTTTAGTAAAACATTAGTCTACTGAATTTGATGTCTTATTTACATTAAAATGAATTCAATAAATTAAAATCTGTTTCCACAAAATAATTGTCAATCTTAAATTTTCCATTGTCAATTGTTTTGTATCTACCATTGTCAATTATCCATTATCAATTGTCAATTGTTTTTGGTCTATGCATTGTCATTTGTCCATTTTCAATTGTCAATTGACTCTATAATTGCCAGCAAAAACTCTGCTGCTTTAACCAAATTATCAATATTTATCTGCTCGTTTACACTGTGTACATTCTCCATACCGACACTGATGTCAACCGCCTGTATGCCTTTTCCGTTGATAATATTGGTATCGCTTCCACCGCCTGTCGGAACAGGTTTGAAAGTTAAACCGCAGGTATTTGCCGCCCTTTCAAGTATTGTCATTATCCTGTCCTCACTGGAAATATTGAATGAAGGATATTCCAAACTCGAAACGAATTCAACAGCTCCGCCGTATTTTATAGCTGCCTTATCGAAGCATTCCTTCATATGGGCAGTCTGCCTGTTCAATTTGTCCTGGTTTCTGCTTCTGGCTTCTGCCTTTATTTCCACCAGATCGCAAACAATATTTGTAGCCTGTCCGCCGTTAATTATACCAATATTTGCTGTTGTCTCATCATCTATTCTTCCCAGCGTCATTTCTGAAATGGCACTTGATGCGATTTTTATCGCACTTATCCCTTTTTCGGGCTCGACACCCGCATGTGCAGCTTTCCCCTTGACCCTTACATCTATTTTGTTCTGTGATGGAGCTGTAACTGCAACTTCTCCTATATCACCGCCATCATCCAGCACAAAGCCATATTTGGCATATATTTTGCTGTAATCCAGGTTTTTTGCACCCAGAAGCCCTTTTTCCTCACCTATTGTAAATACTACCTGAATATCCCCGTGCTCGATTTTATTTTCTTTTAATACCTTTAAAACCTCCATTATGCATTCGATACCTGCCGTATCATCGCCGCCAAGTATGGTGGTTCCATCGGTTTTGATAATATTTCCTTCAACAATTGGTTTTTTCCCAATACCGGGAATTACAGTATCCATGTGTGCCATTAACAAAATTGGCGGCACCTTTTTTGTACCTTCTACATTGCATATCAGGTTTCCTGTATTTCCTCCAAGCTTTATTCCTGCGCCGTCATCAAATACGGACAATCCCATTTCTTCAAGCTTCTTTTTTAAAAGCCGGGCCATTTTCTTTTCCTGCAACGACAAGCTGTCGGTTTTAACCAATTCAATAAATTCATTGACCATTCTTTCCTTGTTTACCATAAAATACTCCTTTTTAGATGTTCGGGGTTCGGAGTTGGGTGTTCGGAGCCAAGTGTACAGGATTCTGGATTTTAAGTTAAGAGTTTGGGGTTCAGTAATAAAACCCTCAACTTTTGACCAAAAACACCAAACTCCACTCAGCCTTAACTCTCAACTCCGAACCATGAACTCCGAACTCCCATTCCTTGACACCGAACTCTGAACTATATTACCATTTGAGCCTTGCCAATTCTCCCTGGTTTTTCATCCCTTCAAAGCCTGATTGTCTCAGCGCCTCATAAACCACTACAGCTACTGAATTCGAAAGATTTAACGATCTAATTCCCTCTCTCATGGGTATTCTTATACACTGCTCCCTGTTTTTCTTAAGCAGTTCTTCGGGAAGTCCTGCAGTTTCCTTTCCGAAAACCAGAAAACAATCGTCTTCATATTTCACATCAGTATATGTATTCAATGCTTTGGTTGACGAATAATAAAACTTGCATGAATAATATTTTTTCAAAAGCTCCTCGAAATTATCATAATATTGAATATTCAATTCATTCCAATAATCAAGGCCTGCTCTCTTAAGGTATCTGTCGTCAACAGAAAACCCCAGAGGCTTTACAAGATGCAGGTTTGTACCCGTAGCAGCACAAGTCCTTGCTATATTACCGGTATTTTGAGGTATTTCAGGTTCTACCAGAACAACGTTCAGCTTCAAGATTAATCCTCCATCTATTAGTTATTTAATATGTTAAAAATTATATTTTGCTCTTTATATAAATTTAATCTTTTTTAACTAAAAAAACAAAGCCTTTTTGGAAGGCTTTGCTGATATCTTTAAAATTAGATATAGTATATATAAATCATAGTACAATATTTCCAACTGAAAATTTGGTATACACGTAGAACTTTGATGATATCACAATTACTTCCCCAATTTTAATCCACCTTGGTTTATCAACTGTCCACAACTGATATATCTATTTCCAATACATCGGTATCATTTAAATAAAGTGGTACGCATATAGTCGTAGCTTTGCTTGAAGAAATCTGCATATTCTCACCCATTAAAAACGACGGCGGAGTTATTTCAATACCAACACCCCTGTTATAGAGTATTGTTGCAGTATTTCCAAGTATCATATTTGTTAGTTCCGATATGGCACTTTTTGAAATCTCGTCCAGTTCGGT
The DNA here is from genome assembly GCA_030705825.1 of Bacillota bacterium. Classification (GTDB taxonomy): domain Bacteria; phylum Bacillota; class Clostridia; order Acetivibrionales; family JANLFN01; genus JAUZPR01. Next base: position 6,708 of record JAUZPR010000016.1, read on the forward strand.
AACAGGCATCCCGCACATCATAGCAGATGCAATATTTAAAGCTACCTGTTTAGCCATGGAAAAAATAGTCTGCCCCCTGATTTTACCAGTCAAACCTACTATTATCATAACGTTGTCACTTTTATAAGGTGAATCTTTTAAATAGACCTTTCCGAGTTTAGCATCAATACCGGAAATTTGTTTTAGCACTGTCTGGCTGGCCTCAATAAAAGGATTAATATATTCTACATTCATTATAAAATTCCCACCTTGTGATAGTCTGCTTAAAGCGTAATATATAGAATTTTTAAGTGCTTATTAAAGTATAATTCTATATACTTTATAAAAATCCTTCTTTTTAGTCATTATTTTTATAGATAATGTCAAAAAAAATATAAGAATAGAGAATATTGTATATTGGCATACTATAGACAAAAATAATCAATCAGGAGCAGGCAGATGAAACTTTTTTGGCCGGAAAGAGTATTTTTTGAGCAGGCAGCTCTTAAGTATCCTCTTGGGGAGAAGCTTTACAAATTTTTTAAAGATGAAGGAACTGAAATAACTCTGGCACCCATTCAAAGAGTCAACAGCTGTATTCCCGGGAATTCACCGGTAGAAAAATATTCTTCAGGAAAAAGGACACTGGTAGTTACGGTAAAAAAATCTCTAAAATTCGACATATGCAAACCCTCGGCAGATTTTGAGTTTTCCCTTGTAACAGGGTGTCCTGGGAACTGTGAATATTGTTATCTGTACACAACGCAGAGCAGCAAACCCTATATCAGAACCTATGTAAATATTGAAGAGATTTTTGATTCGATAAAAAAGCATATTGATGTAAATAAAGACATTACTACTTTTGAAGTTGCAAGCTCGGGTGATCCCTTGTCTGTAGAACATATAACCGGAAGCCTTGCCAAAACCATAGACTTTTTCGGGAATCTTGATAATGCAAGGCTCAGGGTAGTCACCAAGTATAACTACGTAGATCCTCTTTTGAATATAAACCATAACGGTCATACTCGCTTCCGCTTCAGTATAAACTCAAGATATGTAATAGATAATTTTGAGCATACTACCTCAAATTTTGATGAACGTATTGAAGCTGCTGCCAAAATAGCCTCTGCAGGTTATCCGTTGGGCTTTATAATTGCCCCCATTATGATCTACGAAAATTGGAAGGGCCAATACAGGGAACTTCTAGAAACATTGAGCAAAAAACTTGATACTGGCAAGTCAACCGAACCCTTAAGTTTTGAGCTGATTCAATACAGGTTCACACCCACCGCCAGAAATTTCATCCAGGAAAGATTTCCCCATACAAAGCTTGATATGGATGAAACCACAAGGATATTGAAGTGGGGTAAATTCGGAAAATTCAAATATATCTATCCAAAGGAAACGGCAGCTGAAATAAAGGAATATCTGACCTCCCTGATTACAGGTACTTTCCCCGATGCAAGAATAGATTATTTTACTTAAAGTAAAAAAGATTGAGCGGTTAACTTAATCTTTTTTATTAAAATTATATTTAATGCGGTTTAGCGCCACTTCTCTCCATTACTTCCCGCAGAGCTTTTGTTGTAATGGGGGCACCCTTCGTAACCTCATCCTTGTAGTCCATTTTACCGGGGTCACCAATTCCGACTATAACCAAATCCTTTTTGTTTTTTAAAATACTCAGTGTATCACCACAGATGGTATCCTCACCTGTATTGTTACCATATTTATCAACCGCATTTTCTATGACCTGTCCATCTTTTGTTATCGAACATGTTACATCCAGTCCGTTACAATCCTTACCATTGGAAGACACCGCTACTATACCAATAATATCAATAGTTTTGTCTTCCAGCATTTTCATCATTACCTGTTCACCTTTACCCATACCTTTTTTACCCCTGTCATCAACCATTACTACAACAGGATCATGTTGGGCTTTTGTTACGAGCTCTACAATTTCTTCTCCGCTTAATATGGTAGGGTTACCTGCCGACGCGGAAATACAGCGGCCTCCTATATTTGCTGCCGCAGTCTCTACAGCTTTTTGTGCCACCTTGTCTCCATCAGTTACTAAAATAACTTTCTTTTTATCCATAATTGCCTCCAACCTAGCTGTCCAGATTATTCTTGATGAATCTGACTATAAGTAATTCTCAATTCTCCATTCTCAATTATCAATTAAATCTATCGTTTCGCTTTAGGTGAAAATGCTACTGATATAAGATAACCAAAGAATATGGCAGCCGTAATTCCAGCCGCAGCTGCTTTTATTCCTCCGGTGAAAGCTCCCAGCAAGCCATACTTGTCCACATCACTAAAGGTCCCTTTTGCCAGTGTATAGCCGAATCCTGTCAAGGGAACCGTAGCTCCGGCTCCACCCACCTTAACAATATTCTGATAAACTCCAAGAAGAGTAAGGATTACACCAACTGTTACAAATAGAACCAATATTTTAGCCGGAGTAAGCCTGGTTCTGTCAATTAGAATCTGTCCTGCAGAACAAAGGACGCCGCCGACAATAAAAGCACCCAAATACATTAAAAAAACATTCATAATTTCACCTCATCAGAAACTGTTTCTTATATTATTTCCTAGCATCAGCTTAAATTTCTGTGAATAGCAACAGCATGCGCTATTCCGGGGATCGATTCCCCCTGCTGTGAACTTGAAGGACTTAATAAAGCTCCAGTTGCAATAAACAGGACATTGTTCAGGTTACCCTTAAGTAATTCCTGATATACAAATCCTCCAAACACCGTAGCAGAACAGCCGCATCCGCTTCCTCCGCAATGGGCATCCTGCCTCTTGACGTCATATATCATTGCACCGCAGTCATTGTACCTGTCACTAATGTCATAACCCTGCTGCTTCATTAACTCATTGGTAATTTCCATGCCCAACGTTCCAAGGTCTCCAGTAAGTATAAGGTCATAGCTGTCGGGGTATATGCCGGTATCCTTAAAATGGGTTACCAAAGTATCAGCTGCTGCAGGTGCCATAGCTGCACCCATGTTATTTGCATCCTTGATACCCATATCAACAATTTTTCCGGTGGTAACATGGGTAATATACGGACCGCTTCCCTGACTGGATAAAAGCACCCCACCGGAACCTGTTACAGTCCACTGTGCGGTTGGCGGTCTCTGGCTGCCCAGCTCCAAAGGGTATCTGAACTGTTTTTCTGCTGAACAGAAATGACTTGAAGTAATGCATATCACATTATCTGCAAATTTACCGTCAACAAGAAAGGAGCCCAGGCTCATGGATTCTGTCATTGTAGAGCATGCACCGTATACGCCAAGGAAGGATATACCTGTATCCCTTAATGCAAAAGTTGATGCGCTTATTTGGTTAAGTAAATCCCCGGCTAAAATATAATTAACTGATTGATTGGATATACCGGATTTGCTGAGCAGCTTGTCAATGGTTTCCCGCATCAGTTTACTCTCGGCTTTTTCCCAGCTTTTTTCTCCCCAAAGTTCATCATCTATAATCATGTCGAAATACATTCTTAATGGTCCTTCTCCTTCTTTCGGACCTACAATCGAGGCAGCCGAAAGTATGCTGGGCGGGTTTTCCAGCTGAACTGTCTGCTTCCCAATCCTCTTGTTTGCCATTAAATCACCTCAAAGAAAATAACTTTATTTAAGAAGAAAATATAGTATCCCTGCAAACACTGATGCCGATATACCATAAACTATAACAGGTCCGGCAATAATAAACATTCTTGCTCCCACTCCAACTACAAAACCTTCTCTTTTATATTCCATCGCCGGAGATACAATGGAATTTGCAAAACCCGTTATTGGAACTATTGAACCTGCTCCGGCAAATCTCCCCAACTCGTCGTAGACATTCAAACCGGTAAAAAAAGCACCAAAAAAAATCATAATTAAAGAAGTGAGCCCAGCTGCATCCTCCGGCTTTACTCCTTTGGATATTATGAGATTTGATATAAACTGCCCTACAATACAAATCAATCCACCTATAACAAATGCTCTCGTTACATTTCTCAAAACTTTTGATTTAGGAGATTTTTCTTCAACATATTTGAGATACTCCTGTTTCGTGTACATTTTCTGCATAATTTTTCTCCTATGGTTTTATGGTTTGATTTTTAATTATTTATCGAAATGTTCAAAACATATTTTGTTCAAAATAATTTTAATTATGCCGAAGGTATTTGCACCCCATATTTTGTTGGAAATCATTAAAAACAAAAACTCCTCTGGTAGGGACCTTCCCCGCATTCTGCCTTGATTCCAGCATTATCAGAAGTACTATTGTCACTATAAGTAAAAAACCTATCATAATTAGAATAATCTTATGTTTTTTTATAGCTTCAAGCATAAAAACACCCGCCTATACTTTTTATTCAAAAATAGTATTAGGCGGGCATCAAAACAATATTCAAATTTTTAAAAGAATTTCCCTTGCTTGCGGCAGTTTTAAATAAGTAATTCTATTATATAGTATGTGTAATCCCTTACACATACTATATCCTTTTTTTACATCACGAAAATCTTATTTCCTATGCTTACTCATTTTCGTGATTGAATTTTTGTGTTCCGTGCCGAATTCGGCACACACACAAAAGAATTTCCCTGCGCTCTTAACACTTATTAGCGGCAGTTTTAAATAAGAAATTCTATAATTGTGTTCCGTGCCGAATTCGGCACACACACAAAAGAATTTCTAATTTAAAACTGCCTAATTAAAACTTATCTTTCTTCTTATGTCTTCTATTATCTTTTTTTCGATTCTGGAGACCTGGACTTGTGACAAGCCCATCATACCGGCTATTTGCGCCTGAGTCTTCTCCTTGAAATACCTTAGTATTATTATCTGCTTTTCACGGGGCTTTAATGTTTCAAGTATCTGTTTTAAGGCTATTTTATCAATAATGTCCAATTCATTGCTGGTGTTTTCCCCATCTATCCTGTCTATAAGAAGAATTGGAGAATTATCACCTTCACTGACGGTATTATAAAGCGATTCAGGCAAGCAACCGGCTTCCATTGCCATTACAAGGTCTTCAACCTGTATTTTTAGACGTTCTGCAATTTCATTCATAGACGGCTCTCTCCCGAGTTCCTTACTCATTACTTCCTTTGTAACTCTCGCTTTATTGGAAGTCTCTTTTAAGGAACGGCTCACCTTGATTATCCCATCATCCCTGATAAATCTTTTAATTTCTCCAATTATCATAGGAACCGCATAGGTGGAAAACCTTACATCAAAAGATTTATCGAACTTATTGATTGCCTTGATAAGACCTATACTGCCTATCTGAAACAAATCATCGGCCTCATATCCCCTGTTCTGGAATCTTCGTACAATACTCCATACCAATCCTATATTATTCTCAACCAGGATTGACTGAGCCTCCTTGCTTCCGTTTTTAGCTTTTTCTATAAGGTCAATGACATCCATATCCTGTAAACAATTCATACTCTTTTAATACCTTTCCCGCGTTTAAGTGGTTTCAGGTTATTCCTCTTATGTAATTATGCCCATATTTACATAATATTTACATTTAAAGGCAAAAAAATATTATTTCCCATACTATTTTTCTATAAGTGATTTAAAAGTTTTGTACATGGTTACAGAAGTTCCCTTTCCAGGCTCTGATTTCACTTCTATGCTGTCCATAAAGCTCTCCATTACTGTAAAACCCATTCCAGAACGTTCCATTTCCGGTTTGGACGTATACAACGGCTGTCTGGCAAGCTCAATGTCCTCTATACCCTTACCTTTATCTAAAACAGTAATTTCTACCGAATCATCAAAAAGTTTACATTCCATAACGACTATACCGCTGTTATTTTCATAGCCGTGAATAATTGCATTTGTGACAGCTTCAGAAACTGCTGTTTTTACATCAGTCAGCTCCTCCAGGGTTGGATCAAGCTGTGAGACAAATGCAGCTGCTACTATTCTCGCAAATGATTCATTATTTGATTTGCTTAGAAATTCTAACCTCATTTCATTAACAGGTTGCATGATATGACCCTCTCCCTTTACATACTTAAAGATTCTATAGCATTTTCCATATTATCATAAACAGGAATAATTTTCAAAATACCCGACATTTCCAGGATTCTTCTTATCTGTGAGTTAGGATTGACAATAACAGCTGTACCATTCAGTTTTTGAATCATCTTATATCTTCCCATAATGACGCCAATACCTGAACTGTCCATAAAGTTTACATTGGAAAAGTCAAAAATTATATTTTTCACCGACGAGTTGATCATTTCGGAATCTACTTTTCTCTTTACACTTTCGACATAATGATGGTCCAGTTCCCCTGCAATATCAACTATTAAATTTGTTCTTTTAACCGCTACCTTGATTTGCAATAAAATTCCCCTCCAGTTTTTATGTTTGGCGGATGCCCGCATTAATTTATATTCTTCATCAAAAATATTTACCCTTCAAAGAAAGATGGCTTGTTTTGTCATAAAAAAAAAACATGTCGGCAAAATAAAATAAAAAATCCGGTATTTCTACCGGATAGGACTTGATTATATTAATCATTCTCTAATGTTTAAAATTTTCAATATAAAGTCAACAGATCTATCAGCTCTTTTACAGCAAGCTCTTCGTCCTCACCTTCAGCGCTTATCATTACCGGCTCTCCATTGGCAATTGCCAGAGACATCAGACCCATTATACTTTTCGCGTTTACTCTTCTATCATCCTTGATAATCCAGATTTTTGACGTGAATCTACCGGCGGTTTCAACAAACATTGCTGCCAGCCGGGCATGCAGCCCGGACGGATTTGTTATTTCTACCGTTTTTTCAAGCATTTCTACTCTCCCTTTCGGCTTCTTATATCTTCTGCAATGCTGTCAAGTCTGCGTAATCTATGATTTACCCCCGACTTGCCAAGGGGCGGATTTAACATTTCTCCCAATTCCTTAAGATTTGCATCACTGTTATTCAATCTTATTTCTGCTATCTCTCTGAGATTCTCGGGCAGACTGTCAAACCCGAGGTTATCTTTAATATACCTGATATTTTCAATCTGGCGCAAGGATGCGTTAACAGTTTTGCCGAGGTTTGCCGTTTCACAGTTTACTATTCTGTTTACATTATTGCGCATTTCTTTTAATATCCTTACATTTTCAAGATCCATAAGAGCTGAATGAGCACCTATTATATTAAGGAAATCAACTATATTCTCACCTTCCTTGATATAAGCTACATAACTGCCTTTGCGTCTGATTATTTTAGCTTTAAGTCCAAACCTGTCCGCCAGGTTTCTGAATGTAACAGCAAAATTGCGGTTATGGCTTGCTATCTCAAGGTGATATGTTTTTTCAGGATCGCTTAAAGAGCCACCTGCCAAAAAGGCTCCTCTCAGGAAGGATTTTCTGCAGCATGCCTTTTTAAATAGATTAGAGGTATTAATAGTAAATACTTCATGACCATCTATTTTATTGTCTTCATATAAAATGCCTGCACTGTCAAGCAGCTGTTTCAAGCCTGTAGACAATGTTATCAGCAGAGTATAGGAAATATGGTTTTTCAGCTTTTTGCATCTTCTTATCAGAACTTCAGGATAAATATTGTACAGCTTCTTAATAATTGAAAATATTCTTCTTGCAAAAGCTGCATTTTCAGTTGAAATCCTGATACTGAATCCATTATCTGTTTTTACAACACCACTGCTTCCTATAACTGCAGCCAATTCAGAAAGCAGACAACACTTTTGTGTTGTTTCCAGCCTGCACAATTCATTTTTAACTGTCAATGAAAAGGACAAATTCTACACCCCGCATAAATACAGTAACATAAGCGCGAATAAATGATATCACAAGTTATTTGCATTTTCAATCAAGGCTCATATATCAAAATTTTCATTTTATCAAATCACTGTAGACCCTTAGGATTTCGCCAACACTCCAGGCTTGGGCAAAGCATCCTCTTGGATAGAAAGGCTGATTGCCGTCAAAGATTTCCGATATATTTCCCAGACATGCATCATAAATGTGTTCTTTAAGAGGTCCCAGCAGTTTTAAAGCCGTTTGTCTTGTTCGTTTATTGTAACCCCAGGTCCTCAGATATGCTGTTATAAACGGACCCATAAGCCACGGCCAGACTGTCCCCTGATGGTATGAGCTGTCCCTGTTGTACTGGTTTCCAATATACTGCCCCCTGTACTCCTTGCTGTCAGCTGCAAGAGTTCTTAAGCCGTAGGGAGTCAGCAGCTTTTTCCATACCATATCTACAACGGCTTTAGCTTTTTCTCCCGTTATAGCCGGATAGGCCAGACTTACAGATAAAATTTGATTGGGACGCACTGCCGTATCTTTGTATTCACCATTTATTACATCATAAAGGCACTTGTAATCTTCATTCCAAAACTCAGCTGTAAAGGATTTGCCTGTTAATTCGGCCAATTCCTCATATTTTCTTCCGCCGCCACCTTTGACTTCATAAAGATAGCCCAGAATCCTAAGGGCATTATACCATAAGGCGTTTACTTCAACTGCTTTTCCTTGCCTCGGAGTAATTACCCAATCACCGACCTTTGCGTCCATCCAGGTCAGCTGAGTCTGCTCATTACCAGCTGTTATCAAGCCATCGGTATCCATTTTAATATTGTAAAGAGTCCCGTTAATAAAATGATTTACTATGTCTGTTAATACATCCAGAAGACTTCCTGTTAAATAATCCTTATCATCTGTGTAATCCAGATAACTTTTAACTGCCTGGAAATACCACAAGGCGGCATCAACGCTGTTATAGGCAGGCTGTTGGCCTTCATCGGGAAATACGTTGGGGACAAGCCCGTTACTTATATACCTTTTAAATGTATCCAGAATCTCTTTTGCATCCTTGAAACGTCCAGTAACCAGAGTGAGACCCGGAAAAGCTATCATAGTATCCCTGCCCCAGTCGGTGAACCAGGGGTAGCCTGCCAAAATAGTCTTGGCATCTGTGGATTTTCTGTATACAATAAAGTCATCTGCAGCTCTGGTAAGCTCACAGACAAACTCATCGGAGGAATCAGTCAGGTTCAGCAAACGTTCTTCCTCTTCCCTTATCAATTTACATCCATCAAATACTTCTTCGCCCTTCTCAATTGTAGCCGCGAAGGTAATGTATTTTTCTTCCCCCGGCATTATTCCTGCTTCAAAATATCCCGGTATAAAATGATCTTCGGTCGAATCCAGTCCTCTTTCCCTCTCAATTGCATAATCCATATTATAAAAGAAGCAGTCGTTTAAGCCCACAAAGCTGCCTTCACTGCAGGAAAGAGCAATTTTCGTCTCCAGTTCATAAGGAGTTACAATAATTCTTTTACCATTCTCCTGGTATTTAAAATTCATATATTCTCTTTTAGAATTAAAATGATAGTCCCTGAAATTAAGAAGGGGTGTAAGCCTGAGTTTTATACTGCTGTTCCCGTTAATTATATGATAGAGCACAATAATGGTATTTTTCCCATGCACCATACATATCTTTTTTTCAATAAATATGTCATCACATCTGAAATAATAGCATGGAAGCGGGTTTCTGGAAAAATGGTCGAGGTATTGATACCCGTTCATTGTAAAATCAGGTGTTCTGAATGAACTTAAATTATATGTCATATTATCTGCTTCTATAGTTTCATCAAGCTTTGAAACTATAAGGTGCCTTGCAACCGGCGGATTAAGCGAAGCTACCAACAAGCCGTGATACCTTCTTGTATTTGCTCCTATTACAGTCGAAGATGCAAACCCGCCAATACCGTTTGTAATCAACCATTCCTTTTCTATTCCGCGCTCAAATGTACGCCAGTTCGTTCTGCTGAAATCCATTAAAGCCTCCGCTGTCTATTCAATCAAGTATTTTTTCAATCTATCTTTTACATAATAATAGTCAATTATTCTCTTTTTATCTTTTGCAAGAACATCTTCAGCTACCAGTTCAATGATAGCCTGCGCAAGTTTCATGGGGTTGTGCCTTACCAGGTTGTTTTTAATGCTTACAAAATCCCCTCCGATAATTTTAATACCGCTCTTATCAAGATTCTCCAGGTCTATTCTTACGGTTTCTGCAAATTCTTCCTTGTATCTTGATTTTAACTCGTCGGGTATATCAGCCGTATTAACCATGCAGTAATCTAAAATGCCCTTGTAGGAATGCTCCTCTATGGCATTGATATGATCTGAAACAGAATAGCCTTCTGTCTCCCCTGACTGAGTCATTACATTGCAAACATATATTTTTATGGCATTGGATTTTGATATTGCATCACAAATACCTTTTACAAGCAGATTAGGTATTATACTTGTATATACACTACCTGGGCCAAGAATAATGGCGTCTGCTTCCATAATGGTATCTATCGCATCCTGAAGAGGACAGACAGCTTCCGGTTCCATATAGACTCTTTTGATTTTACCGGGATGAATATCACCATGTTTTCCGATTTTTGATTCACCGTATATGACAAACCCGTCCTCCAGCTCAGCACACAGCTGTACATCCTCCAGAGTCACAGGAAGCACCTTTCCTGTAACGGCAAGAACTGAACTCATTTTATGTACAGCTTCCTCAAAGCTCGAAGAAATGCCGTGCATAGCAGCAAGAAACAGGTTTCCAAAGCTCTGTCCCTTTAACATTCCATCTTCAAACCTGTATTGAAGAAGCTTTTCCATTGTCGGTTCTGTATCTGCCAGAGCCAGGACACAGTTCCTTATATCACCCGGCGGAAGCATACCCAGGTCCTGTCTGAGCATTCCCGAGCCGCCGCCGTCATCTGCCACCGTAACAACCGCTGTAATATTTGAGCTGAATTCCTTGAGACCCCTGAGCATTGTAGATAATCCGGTACCTCCGCCTATTACAACTATCTTGGGTCCGTTTATGAGAATTCTTCGTTCATAAAGCAAATTGCTCAGTTTATCAGAGTCAAGAGATATCTTGAACTTGCTGTTTGAAATTGCGTGAAACAATGTTTTTGTCAGATACTTTAACGATAGAAATATAAAAACACAGCCGGCTAATATCAGCATTACAGACAATGTAGTCTTGAGCAGGCTGATATAAATTTCGGTCACAATAAAAGAAAGCCCAAAGCTTATGCATGCTATTCCGGCTATGCCCAAAAGAACCCATCGTTTAATTCTAATTCCCGGTCTGAACCAGTCAATCAACCTCATTTACCGGCACCTCTATTATCCTTGTCAATATCCCTATGTTCGATAACAACCCTGTGGCTCTTTTCTACCAGAGACCTGTAAATTGAATCTGCAATAACCACAGATCTATGTTTCCCGCCGGTACACCCTATACCTATAACAAGATGGGACTTACCCTCTTTCACGTAGTTAGGTATGAGAAATTCCAGCATCTCATCCAGTTTCTGAATAAACAAGCCTGTTTCAGGACACTTCATTACATATTCCTTTACTGCCTCGTGTTTACCGGTCAGTCTTTTCATAGAACTTATATAAAAAGGATTAGGAATAAAACGCACATCAAATACCAAATCACAGTCTGTAGGTATACCGTATTTAAAACCGAAGGAAATGACATTTATTACAAGACCTTCGGCATCCTTGCCTTCTACTACAATATTGAGTATTTCTTCCCTTAGCTGGCGTGGTGTCAATTCGGATGTATCAATGATATAGTTGGCCTTTTCCTTGATTTCCTGCAGTATATCCCTTTCCAGCTCTATACCCTTTACAATTCTCCCGTCGGGCGCCAGCGGGTGTGAACGCCTGCTTTCCTTGAACCTCTTTATTAGAACCTCATTTGATGCTTCAAGGAACATTATTTCATAGGAGAATCCCGCGTCTTTCAATGCAGATAATCCCGGAAAGAAATCATTAAGCAGAGATCCACCTCTTATATCAATAACCAAAGCAATCTTGTCCATCTTACCTTTGCTTTGAAAACATACCTCAGCAAACTTTGGGATAAGTGAAGGCGGAAGGTTATCAACACAGAAGAACCCTAAATCCTCCAAATATTTAGCTGTCTGGCTTTTACCCGCACCGGAAATACCTGTTACAACAATGAACCGCATTTTAACCTCCATATGAACCGGAAATGTAGTATATATAAATCCTTTTATAGTTGAGAGTTCACGGTTGGGAGTTTGGAGTTAAAACCAAAGTTTTTACATGGGAAAAAATTTTTGGCCTGAATCCTAAACCTTTAACCCAAATTCCATCAAATTACAAACTCACTCTATTTTGAACTCTATATTTTTGCACTTATCTTTAATCCACGTACCCTAAACTCCTAACTCTTAACCTTCTAACCCGAATTTCTCCTAACCCCGAACTCCTGACACCGAACTTAGTTTTCCTACTCTTCACCTACTATTTTAACCTCTGTCTGAAGCTCCACATTATATTTAGACTTTACTGTATCCTGTACATGTTTTATAAGGTTTATTACATCCCTGGCTGTTGCTCCGCCCCTATTTACTATAAAGCCGCAGTGCTTTTCCGATACTTCAGCCCCGCCTATCCTGAAACCCCTTAATCCGCTGTCTTCTATCAGCTTCCCTGCAAAATAGCCTGTCGGTCTCTTGAAAACGCTGCCTGCACTTGGCAGCTCAATAGGCTGTTTGTCACACCTTTTTTTTGTAAGCTCCGCCATGGATGCTTTTATTTCTTGATAATTACCCTTTTTTAATTTTAACATACATTTAAGAATAATTCCGTCTTCAGATTGAATAAAACTGGTCCTATATCCGAATTTATGCTGATCACCTTCCACAATCCTTATTTCGCCATTCATAGTCATATATTCGGTCTTGACAATTACATCCTTCATTTCTCCACCATAGGCACCTGCATTCATGGCAGCTGCACCGCCTAGAGTTCCCGGTATTCCCGAGGCAAACTCCAGCCCCGTCAATGAGTTTTCAAGTGCCCTGTTTGATAGCTTGGAAAGCAGTATCCCTGCCTGTGCCTCAATAACATCATCCCTGACCTGGCAGGAATTAAAATTATCAAAAAGCTTTATAACAACCCCTCTTATGCCTTTATCCTTTACTACAAGGTTTGTTCCGTTCCCCATGACAAAAAAGGGTATACCGTTTTGGCTGCAAAATCTCAGCGTATCGGCAAGCTTCCCTATATCTGTCGGTTTAACCAAAATATCAGCGGGACCCCCAACTTTAAAGGATGTATGTAATGCCATCGGCTCATCTGTTCTAACACTTTCAATTCCTGAAATTTGTGCCAGCATTGAAGCAGTTTTAGTTTTATCCAAAAAATTCACTCCCTGTGATGTATGCCGGATTATACGTAACATCAGTTATCTTAATACCATAGTATTCCGTTCAGCCTATCCCTGACATAGTATCAGGTTATTTCAGCCTGTCTTTCCTTAACTTGAGATACTGCCCGAATCTTTCGACAGAAGTATTCAGTATCAATTCCTCAGGCATACCGCACTCCTCAAATAGTGCTTTTATCTTGTCAAATTTACCTATATCAAAACTAATATGGGCGTCGCTGCCGCATACTACCTTTACTCCGTACTGCTTGCATTTCATTACGAATTCGCGGCAGTTGTCTTCACTTCCCCTTCTGACAACAAAGGAATGATTATTTATTTCAATAGCCTTCCCAGCCTCTTTTGCGGTTTTGACCACCTTTTCAATATCAACCTGGAACTGTGGATTCCCAGGGTGTCCTACCGTATCCACCAACGGATTTTTCAATGCATTTACTATGGCATTGGTATGCTCCTCAACTGTTGAAGGCATTATGCATATATCGTGCAAACTGGCTATAACAAAATCCAACCTTTTAAGGTATTTGTCCTCAAGGTCGAGATTTCCCTCATAATCGATTATATTAGCCTCTATTCCTTTAACTATAGCCGTTCCGTATAACACCGGAGGTATAACCCTCATGTTTGTAAAATGAAAGGGTGGAATATTGTGAAGTGCAGGCCCGTGGTCAGTAAGAGCAATCATTTCTATCCCATTTAACGGGGCCTCCCTGGCCATTTCCTGTACCGTACTGTAAGCATGTCCACTGGATATGGTATGGGTATGGCTGTCAACTACGATTTTCAATTCTGATCCTCCTTACTCCGAATCCTTATTTATTTCCTTCATTATTCTTTGTTCAAATACTTTAGCAGCGTTGTATCCCATTTTTTTCTGCCTGTTATTCATTGCGGCAACTTCAACAATGATGGCAAGATTACGCCCCGGTCTTACTGGTATGTTCAGGGAAGGAACATTGATTCCCAGTATATCGGTGCATTCATCTACAAGGCCCAATCTATCGTAATTTTTCTTTTCGTCCCATAATTCCAGATGTATGACAAGATTTATGTTTTCCATCATCTTTACAGCCCCAACTCCGTAAAGATTCTTAACATCCAGTATTCCAATTCCTCTTATTTCAATAAAATGTCTGATTATATCGGGTGCCGTACCAACCAGTGTTTGATCCGATACCTTTCTTACCTCAACAAGGTCATCTGCAACAAGTCTGTGTCCCCTACGGACAAGCTCCAATGCCGTTTCACTTTTACCTACTCCGCTTTCTCCCAAAATCAGTATTCCTTCGCCGTATACCTCTACAAGAACGCCGTGACGGGTAACCCTGGGAGCAAGCTGCAGATTCAGGTACCTTATAAGTCCGCTTAAAAACCGGGAGGTCACATCATCTGTTTTTAAGATAGGTATTTCATACTTACGTGAAACCTCCAGCATTTCCGGAAATACCTCAAGCCCTCTGGCTACAACCGCGCATGGGAAGCCTTCTTTAAAAAAGGCATCTATCCTTTCATATCTTTCTTCTGAAGAAAGACCTTCCAGGTATGTAGTTTCAACTTTTCCTATGATCTGTATCCTGTCGGTACCGAAATACTCCATATATCCGGCAAGCTGCAATCCGGGCCTGTTAACATCGGCAGTAGTTACAATAATATCGTCAATTTTGCTGCAATTACTGATATCTATAAGCTGAAACTCATTCATTACCTCCCGCAATGTAACACTGAACATTGTCATTGATAATCCCCCCAGGTATTAATTATATCCAAAAAAGTGCCTGAAAAGCCCTTATTTTTACAAGGATAAAATAAAAACAGTTATATAACTTTATTATATTATAATAACTGTTTCAAATCAAAGTTTAATGGGGCATCATTCATTAGTATTTTTATCAGCCTTGTTTAGAATCTCTTTAGCCTTTCCTAAGTCCCCTTCTGATTCCTCTATGATCCTGCTTACCGCGTCATACCCCAAATACGGTGTATACGCCGTAGCAAAGGCATATGAATTTTCCAGCAGTTCGCTGCACCTTTCCTTGTTGGGTTTGATAAGCTCTATACATTTTCTTCGGAATATCTCAGCAGCATTTGTCAATAGTTCCAGGCTCTCAAGAATGGCTTCTGCAATCAGCGGCAGGAATGCATTAAGTTCAAATTCACCGTGTGAGGCTGCCATTGATATTGCATAATCATTGGCCGATACCTTCATCGAGACCTGCATAACCATTTCAGGTATTACGGGATTGACCTTCCCCGGCATAATAGTACTGCCCATTTGAAGCGGCGGAAGTGTAATTTCAGCCAGGCCTCCCTTAGGTCCTGAATTCATCAGACGCAAATCATTTGAAATTTTCATAAGGTTTACCGAAAGTGCTTTTAACAGCCCGGATACTTCGACAAACACATCATTATTCTGAGTAATATCCATTGGATATTCGGCTGCGGCAAGCCCTATATCGGTTAATTCCCTAAGCTCCTCAATCACCTTGAAACGGTATTTTCGTTCGGCATTGTTCCCGGCACCCACTGCAGTTCCTCCAATGTTTACCTGCCTGAGCCTTTCTTCAACCTTGTATAATCTCCACCTGTCTCTGGCAATGGCCTGGGCATAGGAGCCGAATTCCTGTCCCAGTGTGATGGGTATGGCATCCATAAGCTCGGTCCTGCCAAGCTTCGGAATGTTTTCGAATTCGTTCTCCTTTAACTGAAGCGCCTGCTGCAATTTGGCACAACAGTCGCTTAATTTTCTAAGCATCCTTATTGCAGCAATACGAAGTGCCGTAGGATATACGTCATTAGTGGATTGCCCACGGTTTACATCATCAAGAGGATGTATTATATCATATCTGCCGTATTCAAAACCAAGACTTTTAAGTGAAAGGTTTGCAATAACTTCGTTGACATTCATATTTGCAGAAGTTCCGGCACCGCCCTGAAGGGCATCGGTAACAAAAGCGTCATCAGCCTTTCCTTCCAGTATAAAATCGCAGGCGTCTGAAATTGCTGAGTAGAAGTTTTCCTTGCCGATACCAAGCTTCTTATATGTCAGGGCCGCTGCCTTTTTTACTGTTACAATGGCATAAATGAGCTGCATATTGGTCTTTTTATATTTAAGTGCAAAGTTGCTGACTGCTCTGGTTGTTTGTATACCGTACAATTTATCATTTTCAAGCTCTAATTCGCCGATTTTATCTTTTTCCATACGCATAGGCTTATTCCTCAACTTCCGCCAGAATGTGCGGGAACATGGCTATACTACGCTTCAGTATTCCCTGCATATAAGCTATAAGGATACCATAATTGGTCATGGGTACCTGCTGATCTATGGCACATTTCTGCCGGTATTTTATTTCTCTTTCATTAAGCATGCAGCCTCCACAGTGGACAATCATCCGATATCCGGACAGGTCATCGGGAAATTCCGTACCTGAAGTGAACTTAAAATTTATCTGTTTACCGGTATAGTTTTTAATCCAGCGCGGCAGTTTTACCGTGCCGATATCGTCGCATTGCCTGTGATGCGTACAGCCTTCCGAAATAAGGACAGTGTCGCCATCCTTAAGGGATTCCAACACTTTTGCCCCCTTTACGGCTGTTTCAAGATTGCCTTTATATCTAGCAAAAAGTATAGAAAAGGAGGTCAGATAGATATCATTCGGTGTATCTGCCGATACCTTTGCAAATACCTGGCTGTCGGTAATTACAAGCCTAGGCTTTTTACCAAGGTTCTCAAGCGTTTCCCTAAGCTCAAATTCCTTAACTACAATGGCGGTGGCATCAGCCTCAAGTATGTCACGTATGGTCTGCTGCTGGGGCAGGATCAAACGTCCTTTCGGAGCTGCCTTGTCAATAGGTGTGACAAGTACGACAAAATCAGACGGACTAATAAGATCACCCACAATTTTCAACTTGGGTTCCTCAGTAACAGCCAAAGCCGCAATTTTCTCCTTAAGTGCTTCAATGTTATAGCCTGTAGCTGCACTTACATATATTTCATTTTTGTTTTCTGCCTGTTTATTTCCTATTAAATCGGATTTATTACAGGCAATAATATAATTTATTTTCTTAGATTCAAAAAGTGCAAGGAGTTCTTCATCCTCTTTGGCTTTTCCGCATTGTGAATCAACCACCAATACTGCAACATCGGTTTTATTAAGTACCTGCCGTGTTTTTCTTACCCGAAGCTCACCCAGGGAGCCAATATCATCTATCCCCGGAGTATCAATAATCATTACAGGACCCAGGGGAAGCAGTTCCATAGCCTTGTATACGGGATCGGTAGTGGTACCCGATACATCGGATACTACAGCCAGATCCTGCCCTGTAACAGCATTAACTATACTCGATTTGCCTGCATTTCTCCTTCCGAAAAATCCAATATGTATCCGGTTGGATGACGGTGTATCATTTAATCCCATTTGGTTCACCTTCCTAAAATCTGAAATCTCTGCTTCCTTTACTGATATTTATTAGATTTTCCTTAACAATCTCTCTGACCTTTTCTTTTGGTATATTCGGTATTTCCTTTTGAATAAGAGCTTCACCAATGGCCTTTGTCTCAGGCGAAGCATAATCCTCAAGATATTCCTTCAGCGTCATAAGGGCATTAGGGTGGCAGCAGTTTAGTATCTGACCGCTTTTGCACAGGCTCATAAACCGGTCACCGGTCCTGCCTTCCCTGTAGCACGCAGTACAAAAGCTTGGGATGTAATCCATTTCCATAAGCCATTTTATAACTTCATCAAGTGTTCTCCTGTCATTTACATCAAACTGTGCAGTATTTTCATCTTCCGGTTCGGGTTCGCAATACCCGCCTACGCTGGTTTTTGATGCTCCGCTTATTTGAGAGATTCCAAGATGGAGCACCCGTTCCCTGCAAGCCTTGCTTTCTCTGGTAGATACGATCATTCCCGTATATGGAACTGAAATACGGATGCATGCTACAATTTTGGCAAATATGTCATCATTGATACTGTTACTGAAAGAAGCGGGATCTACATCGTCAGCTGGACGGATTCTGGGTACGCTTATGGTATGAGGACCTACTCCGAGTGCCGCTTCGAGATGTTCAGCATGCATAAGCAATGCAGCAAATTCATAACGGTATAATTCGAGTCCGAACAACACACCAAGACCTACATCATCTATGCCGCCAAGCATGGCCCTGTCCATCGCCTCTGTATGATAGGCATAATTGTGTTTCGGCCCTGTAGGATGCAATTTTTCATAGCTATCCTTATGGTAGGTCTCCTGAAAAAGTATATACGTACCAATTCCGGCATCCTTCAGCTTTTTATAATTTTCTACGGTTGTTGCAGCTATATTGACATTTACACGCCGGATTGCACCATTCTTATGCTTTATGCTGTAAATGGTATCAATACACTCCAGAATATACTCAATCGGGTTGTTTACCGGATCTTCGCCGGCTTCTATTGCAAGCCTTTTATGGCCCATATCCTGAAGAGCGATAACTTCCCGGCGAATCTCGTCCTGTGTCATTTTCTTTCTGGTAATATTTTTGTTCTTCATATGGTAAGGGCAGTATACGCAGCCGTTTACACAGTAATTGGACAGGTAGAGTGGTGCAAACATTACTATGCGGTTGCCGTAAAAATCTTTCTTTATCTGTTGTGCAAGAGCATATATTTCCTTGTTTTTTTCTTCCAGCTGACAATCAAGTAAAACGGCCGCCTCCCTATGTGAAAGCCCCTTGCGGAGCTTTGCCTTTTCAATTATGCGGTCAATCAGCTGTACATTGTTTTTATTCTTTTCAGCATACTCAAGCGTTTCGAGAACCTCCTGGTGCGATATGAATTCCTCTGCTTTTGATGACCTTGGATTATACATATTAAAACTCCCTTCTTGGTTAAGGTTAAAAACTTCTTCCCCTAAAGTAATGATTTTTTTATAAGATTGATTTGTGATCTCCACGAGAAACCGATATATGGCAGCCGATAGCTTCTATCCGTTTTTGCAGGCAATACCGGCATTCAGCAGCCTCATCCCCCGTGCAAATCTTGTTATCGTAAAGCAAATATTTCTTCCTCACGTCTACAGGTGAAAGATTGGGCATGACCACATTAGCTCCTGCCAGTACACCCATCTCTCTGCCTTTGGTGTGGATAGTTCCCAGTGCGGTAGTTGCCGGCAGCAGTACCTGCGGAAGCATTAAACGGATGATTCCCAGTAAAAACAGGGTAAGCTCCAGTGTTCCAGCCGTTTCGCCGGCAAAAGGGGTCCCGTGATGCGGTATGAATGGGCCTATTCCCACCATATGCGGATTGAGCTCCTTTATAAACTGCAGATCCTCGACCAGGCAGTCGGTGGTCTGATAAGGTGAACCTACCATAAAACCGCAGCCTACCTGATAACCGATTTCTTTCAAGTCATACAGACATTTTTTTCTGTTTTTTAGAGACATTTTTGATGGGTGAAGTCTTCCATAATGCTCTTCGTTTGCAGTCTCATGTCTTAAAAGGTAACGGTCGGCACCTGCATCATAAAACGCTTTGTATGTTTCATAGCCCTTCTCGCCTAAAGAAAGTGTAACGGCACACATAGGATAGCCTTTTTTTATACTGCGGATGATATCAACCATTTTTTCGTCCGAATAATAACCGTCCTCTCCGCCCTGTAGGACAAAGGTACGAAAGCCCAGATCATATCCCATTTTACAGCAATCGAGTATCTGTTCCTTTGATAGGCGGTACCTTTCAACACTTGAATTGCTTTTGCGGATACCGCAGTAATAGCAGTCATTTCTGCAATAGTTGGTAAATTCTATAAGGCCACGTATGTATATATCATAACCATAATTTCTGATCCTGACCCCTCTGGCCTTTTCGAAAAGATACTCAGAAATTTCAGGATTCCGGTTATCTATCAATTCCTTATACTCTTGAGGCAAAAGCGAGGATGTTTGATAAAGCTTGTCAATAAGCTGCTTCATCGGTTCCTCCTGCTTTCTCCTTGCCTGTTATCTTTGAAAATACAGCCTTAGAGCTTACACCCTTAAGTTTACCAAGCTTTCCGGAAAGGGCACTGATAATATCCTGATTGGCATCCACAACAATACTTATTATGCTTATACCCTTTTCACGGTAGGGCAGTCCCATTCTACCAATTATATACTTACCATATTCGTGTAATATACCGTTTACCTTTTCAGCAGAATCAAAGTTTTCAACAATAATCCCTATAACAGCCACTCTTGTATCCAAAAAAACCCTCCCTTCTTTTAATCAAATCTCTTATATAAAATAAAATGCGCCTCGGAAGGCGCAGTATGATCATAAATCAAGCTTTTGATAATTATGAAAATTGCTGTACCTTCCGCCTTATATCTGGTATTCGGCGTCAGAAACAATTATGTTTTATCCCTTGTCAAAAGAAATCTCTCGTGACTTGGTAATTTTAATTTATAATATTTTTAAGTAATTGTCAATACTTTAACGAAGTTTGCTTTTTACTTAAAAAAACAGCCGTACAGTTAAAACTGTACGGCTGTGATTGTTTTAAGACTTAGTCGTTTTGTGAGGTGATTCTCATTTTGTAGAATGAACGCCATACAAACACAAACGCTACAGCTATAAAAAATCCGCCGATATATGGAGCAATACCTCTGAATGAATCAGATATTGCTATTTCCATAGCAAGCAAACCGAAAAGTGTAGTGAATTTGATTATAGGATTCAAAGCAACAGATGATGTATCCTTGAAAGGATCACCTACTGTATCTCCAATAACTGTTGCATCATGAAGCGCAGTTCCTTTTGCCTTCAAATCTACTTCAACTACCTTCTTTGCATTATCCCAGCAACCACCGGCATTTGCCATGAATATCGCCTGGAACAAGCCGAATACTGCAATTGAAATCAGGTATGATATAAAGAAGGATACAGGACGTGCAGCATCAATAATTGTAGCCTGTGATGCGCCATCAGCAATCTTCCCAGGTGCAGAGAAGAATGCAAATGCAAGAGCAAAGGAGAATATTGCTATGAAGATATTGAACATACCCTTCTGGGCATATTGCGTACAAATCTTAACAACTTCCTTTGACTTTTCTGTAGCGGCTTTCTGGCTTGCATTTTCATCCAGCTGAATATTTTTCTTAATATATTCAACCGCTCTGTACGCACCTGTTGAAACAGCCTGCGTGGAAGCACCGGTAAACCAGTAGATTACTGCACCGCCGCAGATAAATCCTAAGATTGTGTATGGGTTTAATATATTAAGAATGTTCTCGGCAGGAATTCCGCCTAAAACATTTTTACTTATAACCAGTATAAGCGAGAATATCATTGTAGTTGCACCAACAACCGCCGTACCTATAAGAACAGGCTTTGCAGTCGCTTTAAAGGTATTGCCTGCACCATCATTAGCTTCAAGATAATATTTTGCTTTTTCAAAATCCGGTTTGAAACCGAAATCCTTTTCAATTTCCTTATCAACATCAGGTATTTCTTCAATAAGAGAAAGTTCGTATATTGACTGGGCATTATCTGTAACTGGACCGTAGCTGTCAACAGCTATCGTAACAGGGCCCATACCGAGGAAACCGAAAGCAACCAGACCGAATGCAAAAATCGGAGGATAAATCATTATTTCTCCCAAAGCATGTTGGCTGAACAAGTAAGCAACAAACATAAGTACAAAGAACACTGAGCCCATCCAGAAACCGCTGAAATTACCTGCAATTAAACCTGAAAGAATATTAAGTGAAGGTCCGCCTTCTTTTGAGGCTTTAACAACTTCCTGAACATGAGCGGATTTTCCACTTGTGAATATCTTTGTGAATTCAGGTATTACTGCAGCACCGAGAGTACCGCAGCTAATGATTCCTGCAAGTATATACCACAGCGAAGTGGATTTTGTATAAACATCATTAGCAGTACCAGGTCCGATTAGCAAATAACTTACAACAAAAGTAACGATAATGGATAAAACTGAAGTTATCCAGACAAGGCTTGTCAAAGGAACTTCAAAATCCATATCATCATTATTGACAAATCTCATCTTGCTTACGAACTTGTTAATATAGAAAGAAGCAACTGAAGTTAATATCATCAATACACGCATTACAAATATCCATGTCAGAAGGTTAGCCTGTAAAACTGCATCACCTTTACCGACTGCAAGGCATATGAATGAAATCAAAGCAACTCCGGTAACACCGTAAGTTTCAAAACCATCAGCAGTAGGGCCTACGCTGTCGCCTGCATTATCGCCCGTGCAATCTGCAATAACTCCAGGGTTACGTGGATCATCTTCTTTAATTTTAAATACAATTTTCATCAGGTCGGAGCCGATATCCGCAATTTTTGTAAAGATACCGCCTGCTATACGAAGTGCACTTGCACCTAAAGATTCGCCTACGGCAAATCCAATAAAGCTGGCTCCAGCCAAATTACGGGGTATGAAGAGAAGGATACACAACATCATGAACAACTCTACGCAAATCAAAAGTACACCTATGCTCATACCAGCATCAAGCGGTATGTTCAAAAGCTTTAACGGTTTTCTTTCCAATGAGGCAAATGCCATTCTGCTGTTTGCAAGTGTATTCATCCTGATACCAAACCAGGCAACACCATACGAACCAGCTATACCGACCACGGCAAAAGCCAGGATGAGCAGTACTCCACCAAGGCCTTTATCCTGAAGGAAACCGAAGTAGAAAGCTATACATGCTCCAATGAATACAAAAAGTATTGCAAGGAATTTCCCCTGTTGAAGCAGATACGTTTTACAAGTCTCATAAATGGTATTTGCTACATCAAGCATGGACTTGTGTGCTCTAAGTTTTCTTACTCTTGTAAATTGATAGAATCCGAAAAGCATACCCAATACACATATTACCAACCCAATGTACAGAAGTGTGTTTTGAGTGTTTGAGAGTGAAGGAACGTTTATATCCGCTTCACTTGCAAAAGCCATGTTCGGTATAAGAAGAATGAATAGCAGACTTGATAAACCGACCAATGCCTTTGTCTTTCTCTTGGCGTTTTTCATTAAGACATCCTCCCTTTACTTGTAGTAATTGATAGAAATATGTGAAGATTCTTCCTCCATTGAGAAAGAATTCGAAATAAAAATCATACCAGCATACATTATAATACCTGGTTTTCAAATATTCAAGACAAACTGACAAACTTTGATAATAAAGATTTCATGAAATTTTTCCCAGTTGAAGAATATAAGCAAAAAGCCGTGACGCTTATAGCTTCACGGCTTTTTATGGAGCGGGTGATGGGAATCGGACCCACGCAATCAGCTTGGAAGGCTGATGTTCTACCATTGAACTACACCCGCAGATGGAGCGGGTTACGAGATTCGGACTCGCGACTTTCACCTTGGCAAGGTGACACTCTACCACTGAGTTAAACCCGCATTTGCTCTCTGCAAAAGATATTATACAGAGTTGCCCTTGCTTTGTCAAGGCAAATATGTTTGGAATTTAGATGGAATTGTGCCAAAATTTTATCTGCTATTATACTGATATAACTGTAGGGGCGGCCACCGGCCGCCCGCTAAATTATATACTGTTATTGTGAATTACATATTACGTGGTTTTAGCTCGTTCTGAAGAGGATAGCTTTGCCCAAGTATCCTTCAGTCCCACTGTCCTGTTAAACACCGGTACTCCTTCTTTTGAATCCACCGAATCAACGCAGAAATAACCCATTCTCAAAAACTGATACTTGCTTCCGGCAGGTGCATTGACAAGACTTGGCTCTACCTTGCAATCCCTTAATACTTCAAGCGAACTTGAATTGAGGTAATCCTTGAATTCAAGCCCGTCCTTTTCTTCAGATGGATTGGGATTGGTAAAAAGATTATCGTATAGTCTTACTTCGGCATCCACACAATGAGCGGCAGACACCCAGTGTATAGTACCCTTTACTTTACGTCCATCGGGAGCGTTGCCGCCTTTTGTCTCCGGATCATAAGAACAGTGGAGTTCAATTATTTCACCGGTCGCTTCATCTTTAACCACTTTATCGCATTTTATAAAATATGCGTTTTTAAGACGTACCTCACGGCCTGGTGACATACGGAAATAGTTTTTAGGAGGCTCTTCCATAAAGTCATCCTGTTCAATATACAGTACTTTAGAGAATGGAACCTTTCTAAAGCCTGCATTAGGATCTTCCGGATTGTTTTCAGCTTCAAATTCTTCTGACTGGTTGTCCGGGTAATTGTCTATTACAACCTTTAACGGACGAAGTACAGCCATAACACGGTGCGCTGATTTATTAAGGTCTTCCCTGATGCAGTGTTCCAATAATGCTATATCTACAGTACTTGCTGTTTTTGCAACACCTATTCTTTCACAGAAATTCCTTATTGACCATGGTGTATAGCCTCTCCTGCGTAAACCCGAAAGAGTTGGCATTCTTGGGTCATTCCAGCCCGAAACATATCCTTCTTTCACAAGAGCCAGCAGCTTTCTCTTACTCATCATAGTATATGTTATATTAAGACGGGCAAATTCTATCTGCCTTGGTTTGGATTCAAGATCAACATTATTCACAACCCAGTCGTAAAGCGGCCTGTGATCCTCAAATTCCAGAGAACATAGTGAATGAGTAATACCTTCAACGATATCCTCTATAGGATGGGCAAAGTCGTACATCGGATATATGCACCATTTGTCACCGGTTCTATGGTGACTTGCTCTAAGAATTCGGTAAATAACCGGATCTCTCATATTTATATTTGGCGACGCCATATCTATTTTTGCTCTTAATACTCGTGAACCGTCAGCGAATTCCCCTGCTTTCATACGTTCAAACAAATCAAGATTTTCCTCAACAGACCTGTTACGGTAAGGGCTTTCCTTACCAGGTTCGGTCAAGGTTCCTCTATACTCCCTGATCTGGTCGGCATTAAGATCGCATACAAAAGCCATTCCTTTTTTAATCAATCTTATTGCACAATCATACATGGTTTCAAAATATTCCGAAGCATAGAAAAGCCCGTCCCAGTTAAATCCAAGCCACTTTACATCTTCCTTTATTGATTCGACATACTCAACATCTTCCTTGCTTGGATTAGTATCATCAAAACGAAGATTACATTTTCCACCATACTTTTCAGCTGTTCCGAAGTCTATGCATATTGCTTTTGCATGTCCTATATGCAGATAACCGTTAGGCTCGGGCGGAAATCTCGTATGAATCCTTTTACCTTCATATTTTCCATTTTCAATTTCTTGGTCAATTATTTCATGAATGAAATTCGATGGTTTCTGGATTTCCTCATTTATCTGGGGTTCCATAAAGCACCTCCCGGTTTATTTTAAATAGGTTATGGGTGGAATAGGTAGAATGGGTGGAATGGGATATCTTTTTTTCTATAAGTAAGGGATTCCTATTACCTATTCTACCTATTACCCTCATTTACTACTCAGTTTCTCAATTCCTACATTAATTCTTCTAAGGGTCTCTTCCTTACCAAGTATATCGGCAATTTCTATTGCTCCGCCAGGAGTAACTGCCTTTCCTGATACGGCCGTACGTACCGGCCAAAGCATCTGGCTGTTTTTAATACCTGATTTTTCAACCAATGAAAACAGTACTTCATGTATTTTCTGTTCATTCCATTCATTTATGTCTTCCAGCGCCTTCTCGGCTTGCTTCAGGCTTTCAAGGGCAATTTCCTCGGTTGTTTTCATCTTCTTATGAACATAAAGAGATGTGTCATATTCGGGTAATGTATCGAAAAAGTCGGTATTTTCAGGTATAGTACTTAAAATCTCAGTTCTTGCCTGAAGAAGCCGGCTGACTTTTTTAATATCAATATTTTCATTCTTAACAGCTTTTTTCAAATAAGGGTATGCTGCCTGGTAAAATTCCTCCGGAGTAAGTTTCCTTATATATTCACCGTTAAGCCAGTTAAGTTTGTTTATATCAAATATTGCCGGTGATTTGCTCAAGCCTTCAAGAGAAAATATCTTTTCCAATTCCTTGAGCGTAAATATCTCCTCATCAGTATTGCCTGGGCTCCATCCCAAAAGTGCGATATAATTTACAACAGCTTCAACAAGGTACCCCGATGAAATCAAATCCTCGAATGACGGGTCCCCTGCTCTTTTACTAAGTTTCTCGGTCGGAGACTTCATAATTAACGGGAGATGGATATATGTAGGTATCTCCCAGCCGAATGCCTGGTAAAGCAAATTATACTTGGGTGTTGATGAAAGATATTCATTACCCCTCACAACATGTGTGATTTCCATAAGGTGGTCATCCACAACATTTGCAAAGTTATATGTAGGAAGTCCGTCAGATTTTATAAGAATCTGATCATCAAGTACACTGTTATCTACGGTCAATGTACCATATACTGCATCATCAAAGCTGGTTGTTCCAGTATCTGGCATTTTTTGTCTTATTACATAAGGTTGACCCTCAGCCACTTTCTTTTCCGCTTCTTCTCTGCTTATATTCATACAATGTCTGTCATATCTAAAGACTTTTCCTTCTGCCTCATAAGAATCCTTCAGTTGTGTCAGCCTCTCCTGGGAACAGAAACAGTAATATGCCGATCCATTATCAATCAATTTCTTGGCATAGTCCAAATAGAGACCTTTTCTCTGGCTTTGTACATAAGGTCCGTATTCACCGCCTATATCAGGGCCTTCATCATGTCTTATTCCAGCAAGCCTTAGAGACTTGTATATAACTTCTACTGCCCCTTCCACATACCTTTTTTGATCGGTATCCTCTATCCTTAAAATAAACTTTCCATTGTTTGATTTTGCAATCAAATACTCATAAAGTGCCGTTCTCAAGTTACCAATATGCATATATCCGGTAGGGCTTGGCGCAAATCTGGTTCTTACTTCGGTAGCCATAATTCTTTTCTCCTTAATTAAAAACTGAAAAATATTATAACACAAACGTATTGTAATTAAGCAACTTGTTTTTATTTATTATATACTTTCCAGATAAAAAATAAAGAGTCTGAACGACTCTTTTATATATAGTTTTATTTTTGCCCTTATTAAGCTGTTTCAACCAGTCAATATTAAACCTAACGAGAATTTATAAGTTTTCTTACTGCCTCTTCCTGCTCATTCTTCAGAACTTTAAGGTAATCTTTCATAGTGTTTAAAGAGTTGCTGTCCGAATGTATGATTCCGAGACCATATTCAAAATAATTTGCACTTTCCGATTTTCTTATTACATTTGTATTAAAAAACGCTATTGACTTGTCCATATATACTGCTAAATCCAAAAGCTCGCTTACTTCTATATCGGCTTTGGAATAGATAAGCATTCCATAGCAGCTCATATCTTTGATAGTTGCAAGATGCTTCTTGTTGCTGCTCCTTAATTTCATATCGGCATACAATGATACCGGGAACCTCTCATATTTACGCTTGTTGGACTCCGCATCTATATTGTCAACCTTAAGAGTTACGATACCTTCTCGAATACTTATGTCTACTACATTACACCCGAAAATATATACTAAATCATTGGATTCATACCCGAAAACTACAGGATCACCTATAAGAAAATTTAATAAGGCAAACTCTTTAGTCAGTTTTACTTTTACACAACCGTTATCTGCAGTTATTACAATACTTTTAAAAGGTGACAAACCCGAATAATGCCTGACAGATATTACATCGCCTGCTTTTAATCCCATTCCGACTCCTCTTTTCTGAAAACTGCAAAATTAAAAAGTGCAAACTTAATAATAAATACGTTTCAAATCATTTAGCCAACTGCGTAAGCAGGATACCTAATTCGTACATCTTATCACCGTATATTCATTATATCATCTGAAAATTAATTGTAAATAAAACTACTTTTTTGTTTTTTTGTAAAAAGAAAGCTCTATTTGCTTTTCCCCTTAATATATTCATCTATAGCCTTAGCCGCCTTCTTACCTGCACCCATTGCCAGTATAACAGTAGCAGCTCCTGTTACAGTATCACCGCCTGCATATACTCCGGGTATGCTTGTAGCCCCTGTTTCTTCATCGGCTATTATGCCCCCCCACTTCTGTGTTTCAAGGTCCGGAGTGGTTGATTTTATAAGTGGATTTGGGCTCTGCCCAATTGCAATTACAACTGTCTCTACATCAACAATATGCTCTGAACCCGGTTTTGCCACCGGTCTTCTTCTGCCTGAGCTGTCCGGTTCACCAAGTTCCATTTCGGTACATTCTATACCTTTTACCCAGCCGTCTTCGGTACCTACTATTCTTGTTGGATTTGTCAGAAGCTTGAATATTATGCCTTCCTCCCTTGCATGGTGAACCTCCTCGATTCTTGCAGGCATTTCTGTTTCAGACCTTCTGTATATGATATATACCTTCTCGGCACCAAGTCTTTTAGCACATCTGGCAGCATCCATCGCAACATTGCCGCCGCCTACTACTGCAACACTTTTACCCACTCTTACAGGTGTATCACAATCAGGGAACTTATATGCCTTCATAAGATTAACCCTTGTAAGAAATTCATTTGCGGAATAAACCCCGTTAAGGTTCTCCCCCGGTATCCCAAGAAAACTCGGAAGACCTGCTCCGGTACCGACAAATATAGCCTCATAGCCCTGTTGAAACAATTCATCCAGGGAAAACACCTTGCCAATTACCATATTGGTTTTGATATCAACACCAAGGAATTTCAGCATATCTATTTCTTTCTGAACCAATGCCTTA
The DNA here is from genome assembly GCA_030705825.1 of Bacillota bacterium. Classification (GTDB taxonomy): domain Bacteria; phylum Bacillota; class Clostridia; order Acetivibrionales; family JANLFN01; genus JAUZPR01. The sequence continues at coordinate 35,639 of JAUZPR010000016.1, forward strand.
GGGAGCCTGAATTCAGGAATACCGTACATAAGCACGCCGCCCGGAGCATGAAAGGCCTCGAAAACCGTAACCTCGTACCCCATCTTTGCCAAATCGCCGGCACAGGTCAATCCTGCAGGGCCGGAACCTATTACTGCAACTTTTTTATTGTTTGTTTGCTGCTTTTCCGGCTTTAATGCAATATCAGACATGTATTTATCAGCCACATATCTCTCCAGTCTGCCTATAGCAACAGATTCGCCTTTTTTTGCACGGACGCAGAAATGTTCGCACTGGGATTCCTGAGGACAAACTCTACCGCATATGGCTGGAAGACTGTTGGTTTGCTTTACTTTTTGGTAAGCCTCTTCAAACTTTCCCTCACTGACCAGCTGTATAAAATCCGGTATATTAACATTTACAGGACATCCTTGCACACATGGCTTGTTTTTACAGTTCAGACACCTCTTAGCTTCTTCAATAGCCTGTTCTTCCGTATATCCAAGTGTAACCTCAAGAAAGTTTTTATTTCTTATATTAGGATCCTGCTCCGGCATTTTAACTTTTTCCAATGTCATATTAGGCATTCTTGATTCCCCCCAATCTACATTCATGCTGCTCCTCAGACTTCTTTTCCTCAGCCTTATACATGGCCTGTCTTCTCATCGCTTCGTCAAAATCAACTTCATGACCGTCAAAATCAGGCCCGTCTACGCATGCGAATTTAACCCTGCCGCCAACGGTAATCCTGCACCCTCCGCACATTCCCGTTCCGTCAATCATAACAGGATTCATACTTACTACTGTTTTTATTCCATAATTCTTTGTCAGATTTGAAACGATTTTCATCATTATCAATGGACCAATTGCAATTACCAAATCGTAGTTATTACCTTCTTCTATAAGCTTTTTCAGAATATCTGTAACAAACCCCTTTGTTCCATTTGAACCGTCATCTGTAGTAACAAACAGTCTGCTGCTTGCCGCCTGCATTTCCTTTTCAAGAATTATAAGATCCTTGTTTCGGAAACCTATTATTGAATCTACCTCAACTCCCATATTGTACAGCTTCTTGGCCTGAGGATATGCTATGGCAGTTCCAAGGCCTCCGCCTATAACAGCTACCTTTTTAAGCCCTTCAAAATGGGATGCAACACCCAATGGACCTACAAAATCCAGCAACAGGTCACCTTCATTCAGTTGACCCAGCAATCTGGTAGTTTTGCCGACTTCCTGAAATATTATTGTTACAGTACCTTTTTCGCGGTCATAATCTGCTATGGTTAACGGTATCCTTTCGCCGTTTTCATTTACACGAAGTATGATAAATTGCCCCGGTTCTGCTTTTTTCGCTATATGCGGAGCCTCAATTTCCATCAGCTTAACACTTGTATTCAATACTTCCTTTTTTAATATTTTAAACATCTGTTAACCCCCCCCGTACTTTCACATAGTTAAACAAGATACTTTGAATCACTAAATTCCTAGTATTATTTTATATCCCCCACAATTTTTAGTCAACTTACAAAGCATAAACTAATAATATACAAATTTATATTACTACATATTTCATAGTAATCCTATAAAAATCATCGGGAAACAATGCTGGAATATTTGGCTATTTTCAATATGCAATTGATTTGGATATTAGATTATGTTATCTTTAGATAGGACTTGCATAAATATGGAACTGATAATATTATTATATATATTGATATGGGTGGTAAAATGAAAATATCAGAATTACTTAAAAATAAAAAACCTGTTACTGCATTTGAGATATTTCCCCCTAAGCCTGATATGCCTTTGGAATCCATTTTCGATTCCCTGGAACAGTTTAAAAAGTTAAAGCCGGATTATATAAGTGTAACTTACGGCGCCGGAGGAAGCCAGAAGGGAAGAACAATTGAAATAGCGTCAAAAATAAAAACTGAATACAACATCGAAAGTATGGCTCACTTTACTTGTGTAGGACATAATCTTGAAGAAATTGATTCACTTCTTGATTCGATGCATCAGCATAACCTTGAGAATATACTGGCTTTACGCGGTGACCCACCACTCAACCAACCTGATTTTGACTTCAGGAAAAATGTATACCGCTATGCCAGTGAACTTATTGAGCATATCAGAGAAAAAAACAACTTCTGTGTGGCAGCAGCCGCATATGTAGAAGGCCATGTTGAATGCAGGCGTCTAAGGGAAGATTTGCATTATTTGAAACAAAAGGTTGATAAAGGGGTAGATTTCCTTATAACGCAGCTGTTTTTTGATAACAGGCTTTTCTATGATTTTCTTGATAAATTAGCAGCAGTAAATATAAATTGTCCTGTTATACCAGGTATCATGCCAATTTTCAGCAGCCAGATCAAAAACATGACTGCCCGCAGCGGCTGTTCGTTGCCCGCCAAGCTGGTACTTATGATGGATAAATATCAGGATAACCCTGAAGACCTGCGAAAAGCAGGTATAGAATATGCAGCCGAACAGATAAGGGATTTGATTGATAACGGCGCTGCAGGCGTACACATATATACTATGAACAGACCCAAATCAACCCGCGAA
>JAUZPR010000160.1 GCA_030705825.1 Bacillota bacterium
AGTGACGAGCTTAAGTCCAATGTTTTTACAAACATAGATGGAGCTGTCATAGCCTGAGAAATCCATACAAAAGAAAACATGCACTATAAACACAAAACTAGTTACACTTAACAGCCGGACCCTTTCGGGAGGCTGACTATTCCGGAATGACAGAAGGAATAGGAAATGACAAAACTGAAGGAGGTCGTTCAATTATGATGAGATCTATGTTCTCCGGTGTATCGGGTTTATCCGCACATCAGGCGAAAATGGACGTAATAGGCAATAACGTTGCAAACGTAAATACAGTAGGCTTCAAATCAGGAAGGGTAACCTTCGAGGAAGTATTCAGCCAGACCCTTAGAGGAGCTGGCGCTCCGGATTCAGCAACAGGCAAGGGCGGTACCAATCCGATGCAGGTTGGTCTTGGTATAGGAGTGGGTACAGTCGATACAATTACGACAAGAGGAAGCGTTCAGAGGACAGACAACCCCACCGACCTTTCCATTGACGGAGACGGCTTTTTCGTGCTCCAGGGCGGAAGCGGGGATACTTACAGGTTCACAAGAGCTGGAAACTTCGGAATAGACAAGCTGGGCAACGTGGTATCCGGAGGCGGACTTAACGTTATGGGCTGGCAGAGTTATGTAACAAATCCCGACGGTTCCTATGCCTTTGATACAGAGAAACCGATAGAGCCAATTAATTTGTATTCCGATGCAGCAAACGGAAACAAAAGAATAATAGCTGCAAGAGCAACTGCAAACGCAGTATTTTCAGGTAATCTTGATGCTAGTAAATCTGTAGTCACTCCAGGTTTTGCTGCTACAATGGCTACCAATCCTACACCACAGTTTACTGTCCCAGTATCTATTTATGACAAACTTGGTAATGTTTATAAGGTAAACGTTAATTATTATAAAACCAGTTCAGCATCAACAGGAACAACATGGGCTTGGGAGGTAGTCCCACCTTCAGGAATGGGAGTAGCACTTTCTTCAAGTGCACCGGCAGGAGCTACAACTATCGCAGGTGCCATAACAACTCCTGCAAGTAGTTTTATAAGCGGTAATGTAAGTTTTGATGCAGATGGAAAGATAGTATCAACTGCAGCTAACCCACAGACACAGATTTTAACCTTAACTCCTAATGGTGCAGCAACAGGTACCGGGACATTTGACGTTAAATTGGATTTCTCTCAGTTAAGTCAATTTGATGCAGATTCATCGGTAAAACCACAAAACATAGACGGATATCCCACAGGAAACCTGGTAACCTTCAATGTGGGCGGCGACGGAATAATCACCGGTATATACAGCAACGGAAAACAGCAGCCGCTGGGCATGGTGGCGCTGGCCAACTTCGACAACCCGGCAGGCTTGCAGAAGGTTGGAGACAATTTATACATACCGACCACAAACTCAGGAGATTTCAAAAAGGCTGTGAAACCGGGTGCTGACGGAACCGGAGACCTTAATCCGGGCACTCTTGAGATGTCCAACGTAGACCTTTCAAAGGAATTTACCGATATGATCATCACCCAGAGAGGCTTCCAGGCAAACAGCAGAATAATAACAACTTCGGATGAAATGCTGCAGGAACTGGTAAACCTCAAGAGATAGGAGAAAGGCAGTTAAGAGTTAAAAGTTGAGAGTTCAGGGTTCGGAGTGAATAAAACCTCAAGGGCGGATATAAAATCCGCCCTTTTAGTTTGCTCCCCTCTCCCACATCAGGAGAGGGGCAGGGGGTGAGGGCTTCGTCGGCACGATAACCGTTGGTTAAAACCCACGGCTGAGGCAAACCAAGTCGGTTAAAACCGACTGAAATTCCGATAGAAGGTATGGCCCCCCTCCCAACCCCAAACCCCCAACTTAATAAATTTGTTATGAAAAAATTTTTTTTACCGATATATTATTTAGTAATTTGTGACAAAATACCCCTGTAAGCCGTAAAATGTGCTTATGATTTTCTTAAAATTATGCAAAAATAGTAGATTTCTATTGAGTTTTTGAGGTAAAAATATTATGATTAGAGTAACAAGGTTAAATGGGACGAATTTTGTCCTGAATTGTGAATTGATTGAGACAGTCGAAGCAACACCCGATACGGTGATTACAACTACCAATGGTAAGAAGCTGGTAGTTACAGAGGGCGTTGAAGAAATTGTCGAAAAAGTAATAGAGTATAAAGGCAAAATACTATCATATAGTAATAAGTTATAATGCACATATAAATGCCTTGATATTATTTTATTTGTTATGTTTACTCAAAAGATAAAGGGGGCATAAGTTTTGGAGGGAAAAGGAAGTTTCTTCATACTTATACTTATAGTTGCGCTTCTAACATTGACCCTTGCAGTTCTAGCGGGTTATCTTTTCTTTGCCGGCAGTTCGTCATCAAAAACACCGGCTCAAGTTTCCCAGCAAGCTTCTTCAGTCGTACCATCGGACAGTGACCTTACGAAAAAATTATTGTTTACCGATAAAACATATTTTAATTTAAAAAACGACGGAACCAATAAAATTTCTGTAATTGAGGTAAATGTTGAACTTGATTATTTTAAGACTGTAAAAGGTTTAAGTGGGAAAGTAGACGACAAGATTACGGCTTATGATGGACAAATAAAGGAACTGATAGGTACATATTTTCAAAATATGACCTTCGGACAAGCTGAATCCCCGGACGCAAAGATAACCGCAAAGAAAGAATTGACCAAGCAGATAAATGAGCTGCTGGTCGAAACTGAAAAAGATAAAACTCTTAAAATACTATATTCTGTTAACTTTCCATTATGGTTCTACCAGTAAAGGGGTGAGGCAAAGTGGGAGATATACTGTCTCAAAATGAAATAGACGAACTGCTGAAAGCCCTTAATACCGGTGAAGTTGATGTACAACAGATACAGACCTCGACGGAAAAGAAGGTCAGGACTCACGATTTCCGAAGACCAAGCAAGTTTGCAAAGGATCATCTAAAGACCATGCAGATAATTCACGATACCTATGCGAGGCTGGTTACCAACTTCCTCTCAGGCTATCTGCGTACCTTGGTTCAGGTTGATTATATGTCGGTAGAAGAACTTTCATATTATGAATTCAACAATTCGATATCAAACCCGGTAATTCTGGCAGTGGTTGATTTTTCTCCTCTGGCAGGCTCAATAATATTTGAAATGTCACCCGCTGTTGCATATGCGTTGGTAGACAGGATACTTGGGGGCAGAGGTACTTCAATAGAAAAAATAAGAGGATTCACAGAAGTTGAACTGGCAATTATTGAAAGAATTATAATACAGATACTCAACCTTCTCAGAGAACCTTGGGAAAACGTTGTAGCTATAAGGCCCAGACTGGAGAAGATTGAAACAAATGCCCAGTTTGCACAGATAATATCACCAAACGAAAGAGTAGCCCTTATAACCTTGAGTACAAGAGTAGGCGAAGTAGAAGGAATGATAAATATTTGTATTCCACATCTGGTTGTTGAACCTATTTTGCCCAAATTGAGCACAAGATATTGGTTCTCTACGGTAGAAAAGGAAAGCTCGAATGAGACAAGGGAAACTATTGAAATTAAAATAGAAAACACAAGAGTTCCTGTTAAGGCCATTCTTGGAAAAACTACAATAACTGTTAATGATTTTCTTGAATTGCAGCAGGGTGATGTCATATCACTTGATACAAGTGTAAATGGAGATCTTGAAATAATGGTTGGAGATCTTCACAAGTTTTATGCTCAGCCAGGTGTAAGAAAAAACAGGGTTTCCGTAAAGATAACGGACGTTGTAAGAAAGGAGGACGAATAAAATGGGAGATATGTTATCACAAGCTGAAATAGATGCTTTATTGAATGGTACTCCTGTTTCATCTGAGCCGTCCGGAAGTAATCAATCCGTATCCGCCGGAGCGATTTTATCATCCCAGGAGATAGATGCACTGGGGGAAATAGGCAACATAGGTATGGGTACTTCTGCAACTACTCTATTTACCCTGTTGGGACAGAAGGTATTGATTACTACACCAAGGGTAACTGTTACATCATGGGATGAAATGTCAAAAGCATACTCTTCATCGATGGTAGCAGTACGAGTTGAATATACCCACGGACTTATAGGCACAAACCTCCTTATCATGAAAGAATCGGATGTTAAGGTAATTACCGATTTGATGATGGGCGGTGATGGGACAAATATCAGCGGTGAGCTTACCGACCTTCATTTAAGTGCAATAAGTGAAGCAATGAATCAAATGGTAGGTTCAGCCTCAACCTCTATGTCTTCCATGTTTGGGAGCAGAATTGATATTTCTCCGCCAAAAGCCTTTTCATTGAAATTTGATGAAAATGCCTACAATGTCTTTAACGACGATACGGAACAGATAGTTAAAATAGCATTTAAAATGGTTGTCGGTGATCTTATTGACAGTGAAATCATGCAACTACTGCCATTAGCCTTTGCCAAGGAACTTGTTGACAACCTTTTAAATATGGATATGGGTAATACAGCAAGTCAGACACCTCAGTCACAGCCAAAAGTTCAGCAGCAGACTCCGGTGCAGCAGCCCAAACCACAACAGCAATCAAGTGCAGATGTTCAGCAGTACAGAACAGACACTAGCTACGGTATTCCTGAAGTTGATCAAGGTTCCATGAATTTTGAACCTCCAAGACAAAAGGAGCATGTTAATGTTCAACCTGCTCAATTCCAGTCATTTGATGACAGCAGGATGATTCTTGAGAAAAAGAACATCAGTCTTATTATGGATGTTCCGCTGCAGGTAACTGTAGAGCTTGGGCGTACGCATAAGCTAATAAGAGAGATTTTGGAGTTTGGTCCCGGTTCAATTATTGAACTGGATAAACTTGCAGGTGAACCGGTTGATATATTGGTTAACGGAAAGCCTATAGCCAAAGGTGAAGTTGTAGTAATAGATGAAAGCTTTGGTGTGAGGATTACCGATATTATTCATCCTTCGAAGAGACTTTAACAGACCGCAGACAGAAAATGAAAAACCGCAAAAAACTTTTATTGCAGTAAATTTTACAACAAACCTTGTATACGGTATGATTGTGAAATACAAAAAAATTGGCTGTAAGCCAACATCTTTATGAGGAGAGGGATACATAATGGGTAAGAGGATTCTTATTGTCGACGATGCTGCTTTCATGAGAATGATGATCAAAGATATCCTTGGTAAGAATGGGTATGAAATTGCAGGTGATGCAGAAAACGGTGCCAGAGCAATACAACAGTATAAGGATTTGGTCCCTGACCTTGTAATAATGGATATTACCATGCCTGAGGTCGATGGTATTCAAGCTGTAAAGGAAATAAAGAAAATAAATTCCGATGCCAAGATAATCATGTGCTCTGCAATGGGACAGCAGGCAATGGTTATAGAATCCATCCAGGCCGGTGCCAGAGACTTTATAGTTAAACCGTTCCAGGCTGAAAGGGTTGTTGAAGCAGTTAAAAAGGTTCTCGGCTAAGAAGAATCGGGGTCTAGAAAAATGACTTTAATATTGCAAACGCTTTACATTGTCCTTGCTTTTGGAGCTATACTTTTTCTGGTTTATATAACCACCAAGTATCTTGGCGGAAGAGCAAAAAAGACAATGAAGGGTCAATACGTAAATATTGTTGAAACTGTAAATCTGGGGATGGACAAACAGATACACCTTGTAAAAGCCGGTGATCAGTTTGTCCTGATAGCATCTGCAGGAAAAAGTATTACTTACTTGACCAACATAAAACTTGATTCAGATGAAATTGAAGAAGCGTTGGACAAAAATAGCAGTACATTTGATTTCAAAGGCCTATTTGAAAAATATCTAAAGAATTTTAAAAATAAAAAGAATGAAAAAACGGCACCAAATAAAGAAAACAATGACAGCGAACTTGAAAACTACGCAGGAGGCGATGCGTTCAAGGTTAATCTGAGCAAGCTTAGAGCAATTACATCAAGGACGAGTAAAATGGATGATAAAGGCAGGGGTTACGATACTGATGATAAATAAACGGAAATTCATCCAACTGGTAATTATAATAGCTGTTATGTTTATTTTCACATCGGCTGCTTATGCGGATACGCCAATCACTTTACCCAAGATACCAATGGCAAACACTCCGCAGGAAGTCAGTTCGAGTATACAGGTGCTGTTGCTGATTACAGTTCTGGCATTGGCTCCTTCAATACTCATTATGATGACGTCCTTTACCAGAATAATAATTGTCCTTTCATTTTTAAGAAATGCATTGGGTACACAGCAGATGCCGCCGAATCAAGTTTTGATTGGGCTAGCTTTGTTTTTATCATTGTTTATTATGATGCCGGTCGGAACTGACATTTATAATCAGGCCTACAAGCCTTATTCCAACAGCCAGATAACTTCTACGGAAGCACTAAACAGGGCTTCAACCTCAATAAAGGGGTGGATGCTCAAACAAATGGGTTCAAAAGAGAAGGAAAAGGATCTGGCTATGTTTGCTTCACTTTCAGGAATAAAGCTTCCGGTTCAGAAGGAAAAACTTCCTTTAAACGTAGTCATTCCTGCATTTATGATAAGTGAATTAAAAACTGCGTTTATAATGGGATTTTTAATATTCATACCGTTTTTGGTAATTGACATGGTTGTATCCAGTACCCTGATGTCGATGGGTATGATGATGCTTCCACCGGTAATGATTTCACTGCCGTTCAAGATATTGCTTTTTATTCTGGTAGATGGGTGGAAGCTGGTTACTCAGGCGCTGGTAAGTGGATTTGTAAAATAGGATTTGGAGGTAGGTTATGGATCAGGGTGCAGTTATCGATATAGCTCAAAGCGCTTTAAAAATAATATTATACGTATCTGCCCCCATGCTTGGTCTCAGTCTGATAGTCGGACTTGCAATAAGCATTTTCCAGGCTACAACTCAGATACAGGAGCAGACTCTTACCTTTATACCAAAGATACTGGCAGTTATTGCCGGTATAGCTCTTTTTGGGTCATGGATGCTTAGAACCCTTATAGATTTTACGCAAAACCTGTTTTTAAACATGGGTCATTACATTAAGTAATAGTTGAAAGTTGATAGAGGACAGTTGATTGAATTGAGAATTGAGGTTTAGCGTTCTGAGTTGGAAGTTCGGAGTATAGAAATATTAGTTTTGAGTTTTAAAGAAAATTGGCTGCTACTAAAGAGAAACTTACGGGGGTTTGAATGTGGAAATTCCACTTGGAATTGTCTTTAACGGAATAGATGCATTCTTGCTGATATTTGTAAGAATGACGGGGCTTTTTG
>JAUZPR010000161.1 GCA_030705825.1 Bacillota bacterium
GCCGGGGAGGTTGCTTATTGGGAATACCACTCCCGAAAAGAAAAACATGGGAGTAAGCAGCCCGGTAAAATAGAAGTTGAAATGATTTATATTCTTAACAAATGATGTTATCAAAAGTGACAGCGTTCCAAACATTATACCTGTCAAAAAACCAATAAACGGGGCCAGTATGCTTAAAGGATAACTGATAATACCTACTGCCCAAACAACTATCAAAACAGCAAAGGAGAAGAACAAACCCTTTGTCCCGACGAACAGTATCTCGCCCATTAAAAGGTCATTAACCGACAGCGGCGCTCCCAGCATCCCGTCATAAATCTCATCAAACTCCAGCCGAATAAAGGTTCCATAGGTACATTCAAAAGAAGCTGTATACATTGAGCTTGTTACCAAAAGTCCACTGGCGAGAAAAAGCGTAAAGCTCATTCCGTCCATATTGCCTTTTATGAAGGTTCCAACCCCTATTCCCAACCCTGCAAGAAAGATCAAAGGCTCCAGGAACGGGGGAAATGCATTACTGAAGAAGCTTGACATATAAACTCTGAAGTGCCTGTACCAAACGCTTATAACCCGCGTGAAAACCGAGGGAAGCTTGTTTGTATCACTGTAATTCATTAAGACTCCTCCCCGTAACCTTCAAAAATAAGTCCTCAAGATTGGAATGACGGATATAATAATCACCTTCTCTTAAGGTTTCACCCAGTTTAAACAGCTTTTCAGAATCATTGCTGTATGCAAACAGCGTATCCTTGAAAAATTCATATCTGATACGATTCTTAATAAGATAGTCAACGCAGGAATCACCCTCTTTTCCTGCACAATAAATTTCCATAACATTGCTTTCAATATTATTGCTTAATAATTCCCTAGGGTTGCCTTCCACCAGCTTTTTACCCTTATCCATTATGATTATCCTGTCACAGATTTGAAACGCCTCTTCCATATAATGAGTTGTCAGCAGTATTGTAACACCCATGGATTTTAATTCACGCAGCTTATTCCATATAAGATGCCGTACCTGCGGATCAAGTCCTGTTGTGGGTTCATCAAGTATTAACAGCCTGGGCTTGTTAAGTAGTGCGCGGGCTATGGTAAGCCTTCTCTGCATTCCTCCTGAGAGGTCCCTGACATTTGCCCTGGCTTTTTCCTTAAGTTCCATAAAATCCAGAAGTTCATCTATCCTTTCGCGGGCTTCCTGTTTTCCTATTCCATAAAATTTGGAGTATATTACAAGGTTATCCGTGACATTCAGCTCTACATCAAGATTATCCTGCTGAGGAACTATACCCGAGAAGGCTTTTATGGTTAATGCATCCTCTGCCGGATGGTATCCGAAAATATCAATAACGGTATCTGCATTAACATCACTTTCGGATTTGCCGTAAATTATTTTCATGGTTGTAGTCTTTCCTGCTCCATTGGGGCCAAGCAGCCCGAAGCACTCTGTTTTTTCAACATGAAATTCGAGATTATCTACCGCTTTGAATTTATCAAAGGTCTTATTTAGATTTTTGATGGCAATTACAGTATCGCCCATATAACCTCCAATATTGTTCTAAAGAATATCCATAAAAGTATACCATATATTTCTCATTAATAACCAAAAAGTATTTTACAACTCGGCTACCCCGATTTTTATATATAAAAAACCGAAGACCCTTTTGGATCTTCGGTATGATTATCAGCCTACTATTTCATTATTTCCGCTTTCTTTTTCTGGTATTCCTCGTCACTTATTTCTCCTTTTGCATACCGTTCGTTCAAGATTTCCAGTGCATTTCCGTAATAACGGTTATCATGCCCGCTGAAGTGCATCGGACCGCGTCCCTTGCTTCTTAGCAGCTTTACAATTATTACTGTAAGCAGGATCATTACAGCTATAAAGAAAACGCATGCCAGAATTGATGCAACAAGTCCCATTCCATTACCCATAAAGCCATATCCGAATCTTCCGAAGTGCATCATATCCATACCTCCTTTGAATATATAAATAACTGATCCTTTATAATACTTTACCACATATATATGCTGTAATTTTTACCAATCTGTAAATAATTCATGAATATAATAACTGACAAAATCAAGGCTTAACCTGACTTACTTTGGAGAACAGTATACTTCTGTCAAATATGCCTCCCCTGTATGGTATTTCATTAACATTTACCGGCCTGTTCAGAAGATCCATTCCGTCTGAATCAATACTGTAGGGTATCCCCGAAGCGTTGGCTACAGTAGGTGCAACGTCAAGAAACGATGCTACAGACTTGTTTTCAGTATATTGTTTCCCATCTGGTGTAACAATTATCAACGGCACAAACTCAAAATACTTGTCGCTGTCGGTAAAAGAAGCCTGCATATATTCACTGTTTTTGACATTGGGAGTATGATCCCCCCAGATAAATATATAGGTGTTTTTGAAGTTTTCCTTTATATAATTGACAAAGTTCTCCAATGACTGATCCACATATGACATTGAGTTCATATAACACCTTGCGGTAGGATCCTTGACATCATTATAGAGACTGTTGTTATAGTAGTTGTTTGCATTTGTAAAAGGTCCATGACTTGTCATGGTTATAGTATATGAAAAAAATGGCTGTTTTATGGTCTTAAGCTGCTTCTCCTCGTAACTGAATACTGCACCGTCAGGAGCTCCCCAGCCCACATTGCCAAGGCCCATTTTGGTCATGTCAACCAGCTGCTGGTAACCCATCTTTGGATATGCATTATTTCTGTTGAAATAGCTGCCTATGTTTCCGTGAAAGGCTACGGTTGTGTACGAATTATTTACCAGCTGCCTTACAACGGAATTTGGATAGCTGTAATTGTTGATATCTATAGACGGATAGTCGCTTAATGGCTGAACGCTATTCATAGTTGAAAATTCAGCATCCGATGTTCCTCCCGCTTCGTGATAGCTCATTGTATACGGATAATATACATTCTGCTGTGCCAGTGAATGCAGAAAAGGCATAACATATTGGCCGTCATGCTGTTTGTTTACTGCATTTGCGTCCATGGACTCAACCTGTATCATTATAAAATTGGGCTTTGTTCCCTCCGTTCCCTTGCCTGTAATATGTTGGCCATATTTGAGCTGACTCAGAAGACTGTTGTCGTTTTTATTCAATATCATATCTGCAAGACTGTTTGCAAATGTTCCGTATCTCTGCACAACTAATGCTTCGCTGGCGCTGTTGTTTGCCTTGGCAATGTTTACTATGGAATAATTATGAAGATAATTCCAACCCTCAGTTAACGTAATAATCATTAAACAACCCGATATCAATACCGCTCTGTTTATTCTTTTAACCTGCCGTATACCTTTTGATATGCCCGGATATGAAATAAGCAGATATATGGCCAGTGGTACATCCAACAAAGCTATAAGCAGCTTGGGACTTAATAAGGTGGACAAGTCGCCTGCAGCACCTACCCCCTCTGAAAAAAGGGCAAATGCCTGTGAAAAATGCAGATAACTGTGAAAATAACCATAATATATAAGATTTATAAAAATATATATCAATTGAATTATATAAAAAATCAAAAATGGAATTTTTGATTTGAACCCCATTAAAATCAAATATATTGATGTGATAAGTAAAAAGGTTATTCCGAACTTATATAAGAATATCTGCAAACTGTCGGTACTTAAAATAAAAATATTAAAAGCAGTAATTTTTACAGTACTTATAGCAATAAATAAAAAAACAATAAGGGCTGTCCTTTTGCAGTTTTCAAACCCGATCGCACCCCTTAATGTTTTTTCTGCTGCCAATTCCATTACTAACACACCTTCCGTCTATTCATTGATTTTAATCTGTTAAGCCACTCGCGACGAGTATTATGTTAACTTAATTTTATTACTGAATAGTTACGAAAGTGTGAACATTAAAAAATCCGGATAAATCAACTCATCCGGATTTTGAATACATAATACTTATTTTATGCCTTTCTGTTTAGGGCGGGATTTATATCGGGATCTGTGTATATGTCAAATTCATCCCTGCTTCTGGTTGAAAATTCTGAAACTACTGCTCCATCAGGCCCAGCCTGAAACCAATGTAGCGTACTTGGCTCCAATGTGTATTGGTCTCCCGGATTTAGCTCAATTTCATGCCAAACTGTGAAACAGTTTTCCCTTCCTTTGGGAGCAGCTGCTTTGGGCTGTTTGGCAGGAGCACCCTGAACATAGAGAAACACCTTTCCCCATCTGCAGCGGAAGGTCTCTTCCTTTCCAAGTTCACCTGCAATGGAAGGATGTCTGTGTTCAGGACAGGTTTGTCCCGGAAAAAGTATCAATTCTTTTGCGCAGCACCTCATTGTATTTATGTATACTATAAGCTCAAGACCTATATTATCCAGGTCATTTAATCCGTATTCAGCCACTTCCATGTTTTTTCGTTCCTCTTCTGTTACTGCTATTCCTGCCTTAACCAGATACTCGTAAGCCTTCACACAGGTTTTTTCATAAAGTTCCTTGTTCAGCACGATTATCACTCCCCGAATTAATATATCGTCAATTATTAAATATATACAATTTAGATAATATCACACATTTTAAGCAGTTATGTTAAAAATAAAAATATCTTTGAAACTTTTGTCGGAAAGATAGTCTTTGCACGTAACAATAAGATTGTTAGAGATTTAACCAGCTTTTTGCAAATATTGTGAGATATTTAACTAACAATGTTAAGAAATAAATATATATGTTAAAAAATTGACTTTTATTGTGTTTTTTCCAAATTCAAATTATAATATTGAAAAGATGGTTTGATTAACCATTAAACCCAAATAAGGATGGTGTTTTATGATAAGGGACTCTGTTAAAGTTCTTACATATGTTCTGGCAAATGGAGACGAAAGAACCATAGCACTAAATAAAAAACAGCTGCATGATTTTCTGACATGGTACAGAGATTCATACAGCAGCAATACTTTTGACTTTGGCAAAGACGCCGGGGAACAGACAACGTTGTTTAAAAATACACTGCTTTCAGTAAGGTATTAACATTAAAATATCTTGAGAACAGAAGAGATACAGTTTTCCCCGGGAAGGCTGTATTTTTTATTTGTATTAATACATTAAAAGAGGTTGTATTCATGTATAAGAATACAACCTGATATATTAATTACAGTTTTTTAATGTAACTTCTTCTGCGCTTATGTTGTCTTGTATCATAATGCTTCCATAAAGCCTGCACCTTATCGTTTTCTTCCAATTCGGGACCTGTTTCAGCCGTTCTAACTCCATTTTTTATTGCAGCTTTTGTAATTTCGGTCATTAAAAGTGCGGTGATACCCTTGGCCTGCAGTTCAGGTCTGACAGCCACAAGGTAAAAATCAAGGCGGGTGCTTCTTTTCAATGCTCTCAACAGATAAATGAACCCGAAGGGGAAAAGCTTTCCGTTAGCCTTTTTTGCAGCTTCAGCAAGGGAAGGTGCGCAAATACCAAAAGCTGCAACTTTGTTTTCCTCATCAAGGATTATTTTAACATATTCCGGGTTCAGGAAGCCAAGATACTGCTTGGTATACATTTTAATCTGCTTGTCTGAAAGAGGCACTACTCCATAGAGGTTCTTATAGGCGTCGTTCAGCAGGTCAAATATCCCATCGGCATATGGGAGCAGCTCTTTGGCTTTTTTTGCATCGTATATTCTAAGCTTTAACCTTTTCAGAACTACATTATTAATCCTTTCAACCTTCTCAGGAATCTGCTCAGGCGTTTTGAGTTCAAATTCCACCCAGTCGACATCCTTCGCGTATCCCATTTTCTCCAAATGTGCGGGATAGTATGGATAGTTATATATAGTTATGAACATGCTCTTCTTATCAAAACCTTCTATAAGCATTCCTTCCTTGTCAAGATCGCAGAATCCGAGCGGGCCGTGAAGTCCTTCCATACCTTTTTCCCTTGCCCAGTTTTCTACCGTTTCAAACAGAGCTTTTGATACCTCTTCATCATCAATAAAATCAACCCAGCCAAATCTGGCGTTCTTTGCGCCCCATTTTTCTATGTATTTGTGGCTTATTATTCCGGCTATTCTTCCGGCTATTTTTCCATCTTTGTAAGCAAGCCAGTATTTGGCTTCACAATAATCAAAAGCAGGATTTTTATCCCATCTGAGTGTATTCAATTCGTCAAACTGCAAAGGCGGTATCCAGTTAGGGTTGTCAGAGTAAATAGAATACGGAAATTTAATAAACCTTTTAAGATCTTGTTTAGTTTTTACCTCTTTAATTTGAACCATTTTTTAACTCTCCCTCTCATGCCGGCTTTGCTCTTACAAATATACGGCAAAATTAAATAAGTATTTCTTATAAACCGACTTACACTGATACATAATGAATTCATTTTATATAATGGTTAGCTGATTTATTCATACGATATTTACAGAATATAGTTCACAAAATATTATTTAACATACTATATTTTATATGCGACTTTAAAACAAGTCAACTCATTATAATTTTCTTGTTTATAATAATCCAATCCTTTTTGTATCAAGCAGCGGCAAAACCTATATTTTTTCCAGTAATTTATTTTTCTGAAATGGTAATCTTAAATATATAAAAACAAATTTTTGATTGCAGGTGAAACTCAATTGGATATTTCTTTTAAACAAGGTTCAAACGAAACTGGTATCAAAAAGCATACCTATTGGCTGCGTATTTTAATAATAGGCTTCATACTTTATGCAGCGACGGTTATGATTCTTGTCATTACCAACAACTCAAATCTGTTTCCTACAGTTGTCCTGTTGGGAAACTTTTTGGTTCCTGTAGCTTTTGTGGCTTTTTTCTATGAAAGAAAAGCCCGGTTTAATGCAAACATGTCATCTACTTCAATGTGCTTCTTCTATGGAGGAGTTCTTGGAACACTTGCTGCTGCGTTACTCGAACCTTTTTTCATAAGAGCTCTTACTTTCAGTACGGCATTTTCTGTTGGAATTATAGAAGAAGCTACTAAAATGATAGGTGTACTGTTAATTGCCAGGCGCAGAAGACATAACTCACAGCTTGACGGTATAATTCTGGGCTCTGCTGCAGGAATGGGCTTTGCTGCATTTGAAAGTACCGGATATGCATTTACGGCTTTTTTACAGAGCGGAGGAAGTCTCTCCTACACAGTATTCATAACCCTGCTGCGCGGAGTGGCTTCACCTGTAGGACATGGTACC
>JAUZPR010000162.1 GCA_030705825.1 Bacillota bacterium
AGTAAAGCCCAATAATATTAGCTCATTATCAGACTTATAAAGCCCTATTTTAATAAAAAATTACAAACGAGGTCAATTATGAGAGTTTCTGCGATAGAAATAGGAACAAATTCTACAAAATTCATAATTGCCGAGCCTGTAAGCAGGAATAACTACAAGGTCATAACAAAAAAAAGTACTGTAAACCGGCTGAGCAAGGATATGTACGGCAGTAATCTTTTAAGCGGAAGATCCATTGATACCTGTACAGAAAGTATCAGAGAGTATCTGGATGAAAGCAGAAAAAACGGAGCAAGGCTGCTCTCGATTTTTTCAACAAGTGTGCTGCGGGATGCCGGGAATAAACAGGAAGTCATTAATAGGATAAAGAGCATCAGCGGTATGGATGTAGATATCATAAGCGGTGAAAGGGAAGCCCTTCTTACCTATAAAGCCTGCTGCAGCCTAAAAAATGATACAGCTGACAGATTTGCGATAATAGATATCGGCGGAGGAAGTACAGAGATTATTACAGGCGGGCAAGACGGAATAGATAACAAAATAAGCCTGGATATAGGAGCAGTCAGGTTAACTGAAATGTTCATAAAAAACGATCCGGTTGAAGCGTATCAAATAGAAGATATACGAAGGTTTGCTATGGAAAAGCTAAGATCGGTTTCTATAACTTCCTGGAGCAGGATCTGTCTTGTAGGTACCGGCGGTACTGTTAAGACGGCAGCAACAATGTGTATGAAAACACCTTATGATAATGAATCCGGTATCAATGGATTACAGCTGTCAAAAGAAAGTATATCAGGAGTTTTTAATAAACTTGCTGCTATGACTGTAGAACAAAGAAAGAATGTAGTGGGTTTGAATCCCAAGAGGGCTGATGTTATAAATACCGGGTTGATGATTCTGATTTGCTTGCTTGACCTGTTTAAGACCGACAGAATTGTTGTGAGTTCAAGGGGAGTGCTGGAAGGTTTCATAGATGAATATACAAATTCGATATGATTGGGAGGTTGGATAAATGTCTTTAATTGAAGTTAGGGATCTTACCAAAGATTACAGATTGAATGTTAAAAAAAGAGGTTTGCTGGGTGCGGTACAAAGCTTGCTGGTACCGGAATATAAGCTTAAAAGAGCTGTAGATAATATAAACTTTTCCATCGAAAAAGGAGAAATGGTTGGATTTATAGGACCCAATGGGGCAGGTAAATCTACTACCGTGAAAATGCTTACAGGAATCCTTTCACCTACTTCAGGATCGATTATGATGGGAGGGCTTTCACCCCATAAGGACAGAAAAAAGAATGCATCAAGGATTGGAGCTGTATTTGGGCAAAGAACTCAGCTGTGGTGGGACCTGCCGGTAGCTGACACATATGATTTGCTCAGATATATTTACAGGATTCCTGAAAAAAAGTTTGAGCAAAATATGGAAATGTTTAATGATCTGCTGGGTATACAGGAATTTATGTCTCAGCCTGTAAGACAGCTCAGCCTGGGTCAGAGAATGAGGGCGGATATTGCCGCGGCTCTTTTGCATGACCCTGAAATAGTATTTTTCGATGAGCCCACCATAGGCCTGGATGTAGTTGCAAAAGAAAAGATTCGTGAATTTATAAAGAAAATAAATGCAGAAAAAAATACAACAATGCTTTTTACAACGCATGACATGCTTGATATCGAGAAAACCTGCAAGCGGATGATAATAATTGACCAGGGTACCATCATATATAACGGGACTGTCGAACAGATAAAGGAGCGGTATGGCAGAAGCAGGACACTTGTCGCCGAATTTGCTCAAAAACTGGACAGAATTGATTTGCCGGCAGGTGTCGAACTTATTGACCAGAAAGACAACAAAAAGTATCTGAAATTCAACAGGGATGAGATACAGGTATCAGGTCTGATTGCAGAGTTGACTTCAAAATACAATATTCTTGACTTGACTGTAACCGAGCCTGAAGTTGAAGCAATAATCAGAGAAATATATGAAGGGGGCATCGATTTTGATAAGGGCATATCTGGAGATAGCAAAAAAAGCCTTTCAGAACAATATTGTGTACCGTGTTGATTATTTCGCAGGGGTTATAAATACATTGGTCATGATATTTGTGAATATTGCCATATGGAAAGCCATTTATGAGGCTGATGATAACCTGGGAGGAGTTCAGCTGAAGGTGGTTATGACATATATAGCACTTGCTTTCCTGATGCAGTGCATATTTGTAATGGAGGACTACTTTATAGAGAGCAAGGTAACCAGCGGTTTGATTTCCTCTGATTTATTGAAGCCCATCAGCTTCAGGGCATATGTATTCTCCTACAACGTCGGTTCCTCGGTTTTCAGGGTATTGATGCAGCTGCTTCCCACTCTGGTCATATCAATATTTCTATTCAAGCTGCTGCCGCCTTTTTCAACAGAAATGGGGATCCTGTTTTTTTTCAGTGCCGTTCTTGGATATCTGGTCCTGTACTGCCTGAACTTTATTGTATGGATGAGTTCCTTCTGGTTTTATTATACCTTCAGCCTGGTAACCATAAAGGACGCTCTGGTAATGGTTCTCTCCGGAGCACTTATTCCTCTTTGGTTCCTGCCCCAGTGGTTATTTAATTTTGTAAAACTCACTCCATTCGAATCGATTTTTTTCACACCAATATCCATTTATCTCGGACAGGTTCCGGCGGCAGATATAAAGACAGCCATTATCAAGCAGGTGGCATGGATTGTTGTACTGGCTTTGGCAGGACATCTTCTGTGGAATGCGGCAAAACACAAGCTTGTACTTCAGGGAGGTTGATTATCAATGGAACATAAAAAATTCTCAAAACTTGAATTGCTCAAGCTTTCATTAAAATACTCAAAGCTGAATCTAAAATGTACTTTGGAATACAAGTTCGACAGGTTCTTTACCACTCTGGCCGTATTTGTCAGGGAAATGGTCAGCATAGCAGTCATGTATCTGATCCTGACCAGAGTGATATCCATCAAAGGCTGGCAGATGAATGAAATGTTTTTCCTGTACAGCTTCCTGTTCCTTTCGTACTGCATCTTCATATTCCTGTTTACAGGAATAAGGGATTTCGACAACATGGTCTATACCGGAGAACTTGACCGTTACCTAATAAGGCCGTTAGGACTTCTGTACCAGGTTATATCCGCAAGGGTGGATTATTGTGCAACAATCGGACATGGAGCGGTTGGTGTGATACTTTTCCTGAGTACTTATAATTCAGTAGGTATTGACTGGAATTTCAGAAATATTGTTTATTACATATTGGCTCTGTTGGGAGGAGTCATTATTCAAACCTCACTGTTTATGGTTTCATCCTGTTTCAGCTTCTGGGCAGTAAGAACTACAAACCTGCGCAACCTGATATTTTTTAACTCCAGAAGGTTTGCCGGGTATCCAATAAGCTTTTATCCGGGAATCGTACAGAAAATGCTGATATTTGCCGTACCATTTGCATTTGTCAGTTACTTTCCGTCGGAATATTTTTTACACAAACCTGACTTGTCGGTGTTCTGGCATGGATGTCTGTACCTGACACCTGTTGTCGGAATTATCATGTTCACTCTTGTCTACATTTTCTGGAGACTTGGATTGAAAAGCTATTCCAGTTCGGGAAATTCAATGTATTAGTTATTTTGGGAGGTCCAAATGAAAAAGTATACCAATTTGATTGTAATAGGAATAATCCTGCTGGCAGTTGTAGTATTCCTGATAGTTAAATACGTTAATTTCAATTCTGTGCTTATGACAATGGGATATTACGATGACAAAATAAGCGTTATAAATACAGCCGATATTCACGGCCATATAGTGTTCGATGATGAGACAGGCGGCTATTACACCATTGATGAGGTCGACTGGATGATGGGAATGCCTGTAATGAAAAGTGTGATAGACGGAATCAGAAAGGACAATAAAAACACTTTGCTTCTGGACAGTGGGGATATGTTCCACGGTACAAACGAAGCAAATGTAAACAAAGCTGAAGGTGTAGTACAGGTAGCCAATAAAATGGGATATGACGCCATGACTGTCGGGAACCATGACTTTGATTTCGGTCTTGACAGGCTTGTTCAAATCAATTCAGAACTTAAATTTCCAATGTTGTCTGCAAACATCTATAAGGACGGAAAACCTCTTTTCAAAGAATACGAAATTGTGAATGTAGGCGGCAAAAAAGTAGCCTTGTTCGGAATGACGGTCCAAGATGCATTAATGTATACAAATTCCCGTGACACCGAAGGAATATCAATAGAGGATCCGGTAAAAACAGCTGAAAGATTGGTTCCAATACTCAAGAAGCAGGCTGATGTCGTAATTCTCATATCACATCTTGGAGATGAAGTTGACAAGCAGGTTGTAGACAAAGTTGACGGAATAGACCTTATTCTATGCGGACATCATCATTTTCTGTATCAAAAGGCTGATAAATATAAAAACACCTATCTGGTAGAAGCGGGCGGATATAGTACTCACGTGGGACTTGCAGACATGTATTTCAGAAACGGCAAGCTGGTTAAGGTGGATTGGAGCCTGCATCGTACTAAAGATGCCTCGGCTGCAGATAAAGACATGAAAGCCATAGCCGACAAATACGAGGCAGTAGCCATGGAGGCAGCCAAACAGAAAGTGGGAAGTACAAATGTGGTACTTGATGGCCTGAGATCGCATGTAAGAGCTCAGGAGACCAACCTGGGAGATATATTGGCAGATGCCATGAAGGAGATTGGAAATGCGGATGCGGCGCTTATGAATGGAGGTGGCATCAGAGAAAGCATACCAAAGGGAGAAATTGATTTATATAAAATCGGGAAATCCCTTCCTTTTGTAAATTCACTTGTTACTGTTGAAATGAAGGGAGATAAATTATATGACGCTTTGGAAAGAGGCATGAACCTTTATCCTAATACGGGTATTAACGGCGGGTTCTGGCAGGTATCCGGAATAAACATAGTGTACGACGGTTCCAAGCCTGCAGGCAAGCGTATTGTAAGTGTGAGCATTAATGGTGCTCCGCTTGATAAGAACAAATATTACAAGATAGCAACAAATGACTTTGAGTACAATGGCGGAGATAACTATGTAGAATTCAAGGATTGCAAGCTTTTGTACAAGGGGGAATTGTTAAAGGATGTTCTGGCTAAGTACATAAAGGAAAAAGGCAGTGTGTCTCCAAAGACCGAAGGGAGAATCAAAATCATAAATGAACGGTATAAGTAATGATGTCTTTGATAAGAAAGAGGGGATTCCGGCCGGGTATAAAAATATTCAAGTTATAGACCAAAACGGTGTACTTGTTGCATTTGAAGGAATTAGTGGGTGCGGTAAAAGTGAAAGTATAAAGATGCTATCTGAATATCTGAATAGCCGGGGGTATTATCCATCAATAATTGAATGGAACTCCAACAAAACAATAAGAAGGTTTGTTGGCTGGCTGAATTCAAGGAAACTTTTAACGCCGGGAATATATAGTATCCTGCAGTGGTTGAGCTTCGCCTGGGATTATACAAGAAAACTGAAACCTTTATTAAACAGGAAAGGAATAGTCATAGCCGACCGGTATATTTATTCCGGATTGACCAGAGACAAGGCAAATGGTGCAGCAGGCAGGCTCGGCAGATTATTGTCACGTAAAGTAAGACAACCGGATATCCTTTTCATGTTTGATATTGAACCTGAGATTTGCTATGAAAGGATGAAATACAGGGACAAGGAGCTGTTTCATCCCAACAGGAGGATCAATAATAACAGGCTGCTTAAAAATAAAGATCTGTATTATTTGAAAAAGCTGAGGCAGCATTACATTAAACTGATGAACGACAACATTTTAAGCAGTACGAACGTTTTCACGGTTACCAGTAATGACATTAATTTGGCTGACCTGGTTGAATATTACCTGCTCAAAAAAACACGTGAGAGAACCAGAAATGCTGCGAATGATGAGGTAGTTCATTATAAGAAATATGAGCCGGGCTGAAGGAATTCATATATAGAAAAAACTGACAAGGGAGAGGTTAACATGGACAGAATTGATATTGAAAAAAAGGTATGTGAAATTGTTTGTCAAAGGAGCCAATTCAACAAGGAAAATATAATACTCGACAATGATTTAAGAGATAATTATGGAATTGATTCAATCATTCTGGTGGAAATGCTCATTGAAATGGAGGAGGAATTCGGAGTAACCTTTGACAGCAGTATGCTTTCATATGAATACTTTTCAACGGCAAAATCCATAAGTGATTATATCTGCAGTAAAGCCTGCGCTTGAGTTTCGGAGGTTAATATGGCAAAACATTTCATATCAGGTGTACCAAGATATTTTGAACCTTATGTATGCGACTGTTTTCAAAATGCTCTTTCGGCACAGCTATCCCATATGGGCCAGAATCCCGGTCTGGTGCTTGCCGATTATCTATCCTTCATGTACAGCGAGGGAGAAGGTTATCTGGGAGTAAATTATCTTTTCAAACCCAATACTACGGTTGAATTTACAGAGGAGGAGCTGAACACCTCGCTGGAATTGGTATACTTTCCACTACCGGTGCAATACGGCACCCGTAAGGGAGACGGGAATCACAGTGACCGGATAACGGTCAATATGTACATAGAAAATGATGAAAAAAAGGCTTTTAAATATGTTAAAGACCTAATTGATAATGACATACCCGCAGTGGCGGCAGTTGACCTGTTTTATATGCCTTATCACAGGGCTTGGCAAAAGGAGCATGGGCTGCATTATGTAGTGATCACAGGTTATGACGAGGAAAATGAATTTTTTGAATTGTTCGACAAGTACAGGCTCTCCAGCAGTGATTTTGACGGAAGACTGAGCTTTGAGCAAATCAAGCTTGCCAGAAGCTCGGATAATCCTCAGAACAATGCGTTGATGGGTGATTATAAAAGACCACTGCAAAATATATGGGTCCAGGCTGTAATCAAGGATGGCTTTAAACCTGGAAGAGAAAAGCTGGGCAGAATTATAAGCGAAAGCTGCAAGAGACTTTCGGGAGAAAGGAAGATCCTTGGTTTAAGCTGTGGAATAGATATGCTTGACGTTTTTAAAAGGGATCTGCAGGAAAGAAAAGCAGAAGGTATAGATGCACAAAATGCTTATATGTTCAGGACTTACTATAACGAGGCTTTAAAAACCATTGCAAGGAGCAGGA
>JAUZPR010000163.1 GCA_030705825.1 Bacillota bacterium
GGATACCATAAGTTCTTCTGATGTGTTACTGAACTCGTTTACCAGATTATCCACATAATGGGCATCCTTACTATACTCTTCAGCTATACCCAGCATTGTTTTATAGTCGTTGTCCACGTCTACCGATACAAAATTCAGAAGTTCCCTTGAATTTTCAGAAAGATTTATTACAGATTCGGTGACCTGACCGGTGATGTTTTGTATTTGAATAACAGCGTCCTTGGATTGTTCGGCAAGCTGTCTGATTTCTTCCGATACGACAGAAAAGCCTTTGCCGGCTTCTCCGGCTCTGGCAGCTTCTATGGCAGCGTTCAAAGCCAGCAGATTGGTTTGTGATGTGATTTGCATTATGGCTTCGGTAAGTACGTTTATCTGCGCTACAACCTTGGAATCATCAATAGATTTCTGTAATTTGGTCTTGGTACCGTTCAATATCTCCAGTGTTTTCTTCTGGGACAACTCAACATTACTTTTTGTCGATATGGCCCGGCCATTTATTTCAGATGCTTTGGCTGCACCATCTCTGGATTTTTCAGCTATCAGATGAACAGCGGTTTCCATCTCATGTGAGGTTGCCAATACTTCCTCTGTTGAAGCGGCTGTTTCCTGCATACCTGCAGCCAGTTCCTCCGTTGTTGCCGACACATTTTCTATATTGCCGTTTAGAACAGACACACTTGAATTCACATTGATTACAGCTTTTTCTATGCTGTCGGCTTCATTTTTTACATTGCCGATAAGCTTGTTTACTGATTTTTGCATTATATCTATGGCTTTAAGCAAATCACCGATATCATCTTTTCTCTTTATGTATTTATCATCTATCCGATCCTTGAAATTGCCTTCCGAAATGGCTTTTAAATGCCTAATTGTAGTCAAAAGCGGAGTAATTATGCTTTGGGCGAAAAATACTGAAATTGCCAAAAGTATTAATACAATTATTACTGAAATAATAATTATTTTTACTGCGTAGCTGTTTGTATACTCCTGTATCTGACTGTTGATCTTATCGTTTGGAATTCCGAGAAAGGTCATACCCATTATATCCCCGTTGCTTGCCTTTAACGGCACATAAATTGCATAATAGGGCTTGTTAAGTATTTTTGCCTCGCCAATATATTCATTTCCTTTAATCACACTTGGATAAGCGGCGCTGGTTTTACCAAGATATGTTCCCAGTGCTCTTTGACCCTTTTCGTTCAATACATTTGTCGAGATCCGTTTGAAATCATCCTTGTCCTTGACAAATATGGTTGCGACGGTATTCAAATCCTTACTGATTTCATCTACCAAATCGGTTTTTCCAGTAATATCATTTCCGTTTTTGTCAACCAGGGTGCCATTTTTCAAGGCAAGATTGCCGTAATAACTTTCGATGTAGTTTGTTACAGCGTTGGAGTATCCTTTAATATCGTTTGACAGAATATCCTTTTGAAGCTTTGATAGACTGCTTTTCGCATCGCCGTAACTGAAAAGTATAATTGAGGTGATTGAAACAAGGGATAGAACAGCAATTACGATCATTTTGGTACGTGTACTCAGGTTGTGCAGCACTGTAACAACCTCCTTTGCATTTTGGGTGTTAAAATTATAAGTTTACATAAATATACTATAATTTATATTACTCCCTTTTTATCTGTATGTCATGATGTTATTTTGTATAGTTAAGTTGGAATGATGTAGACGGGAAGTATTAAAAAGTAAATAACATAAATATACATTTACCTTATAACATAAGAAATCCGGAAGGCGGGGAAACTTTAGTTCAATATTAAGTTAAGTATATTTTATATTCAGCTTTCTTCAATATAAGCTCTATTTCATTAAGTCTTTGTTCAACATTCCTTATTTCTCTTAAAAGCTTTGAAGCTTCATATATAGTACGTGCTATATCCTTGTTATCCATATGCCCTGCTCCTGTTAAACTTATAATCTTTAGTTTATTCGAAAACAATATTAATAATTCATATTATTTAAATTTACACTTATTTCACCGGGACAGCCACATTTTTATTTCTTTTCAATAGATTGGTAATATGAATAAGATTATTGGAATGTGAAGAAAAATGGAAGTTTTATCTTTAGGTTCTTCCGGCCCAAATGTTAAATTGATACAAAGCCTGTTAAACAGGATAGGATATAATGCAGGCCCGATAGATGGCATATTTGGTACTCAGATGCGCAGTGCTGTTATAGCCTTTCAGAGAAACAACGGTCTTGTTCCGGACGGAGTGGTTGGCCCTGCAACAGGAAACGTATTTGAAAGGCTTTTGCTGGGCTATGATACCTATACCATAAGATCTGGTGATACCTTATTCAAGATAGCAAGAAAATATTATACCACACTTAATGCCATTATGACTGCAAATCCGGGAATAAATCCGGGTGCTCTTTCAGTTGGTCAACGAATAATAGTACCTTATGGAATTGATATAGTATTTACCGATATTGATTATACCTATGAAATCATTCAAAGGCAGATACAGGGTCTTCGTGTCAGGTATCCGTTTTTGGAAGTAGGTAGTGCGGGAAACAGTGTAATGGGAAAGAATCTATATACAATAAGGCTTGGCAGGGGCTCCAATCAGGTTTCCTATAATGCCTCCCACCATGCCCAGGAGTGGATTACAACACCGTTGCTGATGAAATTTGTCGAGAATGTTGCAAAGGCATATTCAGTAGGAGGCAGTATACGAGGCTATAGTATACCTCAAATATGGAGCAGGTCCAGTTTGTATGTTATTCCTATGGTAAACCCGGATGGAGTCAATATGGTTACCTACTGGCCAAACTACCCAAATGACACATACAGGCAGGCTGCATTGCTGAATACCACAGGTCAGCCTCTGCCATCTGTTTGGAAAGCGAATATCAGAGGAACCGATTTGAATTTGAATTATCCTGCCGAGTGGGAAAAAGAACATGATCTGGAAATAGAGCAGGGGATTACAGGACCGGCACCGAGGGACTACGGAGGACCGTACCCTTTGTCCGAGCCCGAAACACAAGGAATGGTCAACTTTACCAAACAGCATAATTTTAGACTGGTTATTGCATATCATACCCAGGGCGGTGTCATATACTACCAGTTCGAAAATCTGCAGCCTCCTGAGTCAACTACAATAGCACAGCTGTTTTCACGTGTCAGTGGTTATACCATAGCTACCAATCCCGGAGAGGCATCATATGCCGGTTATAAGGATTGGTTCATACAGGATTTCAGAAGACCCGGATTTACTATTGAAGTGGGAACAGGTGCGAATCCGGTACCCATATCCCAATTTCCCACAATATACGATCAAAATGAAGAAATTCTGCTGCTTGGGACTTTAGTTTGAGAATATTGTTTAACCTTTTCAGAAAAATGGTAATGGCTGTTGTAAAACCGGGCCAACACACGGGTTCGCCCCTACGTTAATCTGTATTAATGTAAGGGGTTGATCCATGTGTCAACCCAACAATACAACAGCATTTTTTTAAACACCTTATTCGTTTATAAGTCTGTATGCCGTTACCTTTTTTGCATTTGCTGAGGTTAAATATGCCGAGAGCATTGTAATTAGAACAATTACAATAATCGGTATAATTATAAAAACCAGATTAAAATCAATTTTAAAGTTAAAGATACCGATACTATGAAGTCCTTCTGAAAGTAGCTGTGATCCCGTTAATAATACAAGGACAGCTCCGATAATTCCTCCTGCAATGGATACCAGTACAAGCCGGATGGCTAGTTGCAGCCTTATTTTTGAAGAACTGAAACCTACTGCTTTGAATATTCCGAATTCCTTTACTTCGTTATACACAGTTATTTTCATAATCAAAAGTGTTATGAAGCCTATCAGTATGACCGTAAGCACAAAAACCAGCGTCGAAATTGTCGAAAACACCGAGGTTACGGTTGATATCTTATCATTAGCCTCAGTTCTGTCATTGGAGATTTCCTGGTATCCGGTATATCTGTCTCTCATTTCATTAATTACCGAATCAAGCTTATCATGGCTTTTCAGCTTGACATATGCTTCATTGAGCTCGAATCCAGGGTCAAGGGCCTTCATCCCCGAATTCAACATTCTGGCATTTTCTCCGTCATTATCGGTAGTCTGAAATGTACCTGTTATCAGGTATTGATGCGGATTGCCTTCGGAATCTCTAACCTCAAGGTATTGTCCTATACCCTTGTTAAATTTTTGTTTTAACAGCATGGAAATGGCTATTTCGTTTTCATGCAATGGATGTCTTCCTTCCAGAGTAGACAATTCTCCTGAAATGCTAAAATCATTACTTATGAACACGGTAGTTTTTTGGTCGTCAATAGTGAGCTGCTTATCGACTTCATACATGACCCAATCCACCTTGTAATCCTTTTTTATTTTATCTACAATTCTTTCAGCATCCGCCATCCTATCTGTATCGATTTCAACATCCCTTATCTGACCGCCTACCATAAATACGGCTTTTTCACTATGAAATGTATTAACCAATCCAAGCATGAAAACTAAAGCATAAGAAAGCAGCGCCGCTATAATCATAAGGAGGATATAACGTTTGGATTTAGTAACCATCTGTTTTAAAGCCATGCGGATATTAAACGGCAGAAAACTGATGTTTTCCAATTTGATATTAAGTCTCGATGAAAAATATACAGGAGCAGTACCATTGGCTATTGCACGTACCGGACTTATTTTTTTAATCCGCCGTGTTGTCATATATGAGAACAGTATAATGACAAGTAAAAGGACAGATATAGCTAATAAACCAATAATTATAGATAAACTTCCACTAAAATACAAACCTGATGAATTTAGAATCAACTTTCCAATAACGGGTGTAATGAAAATTCCAGCTATAACACCCAGTATACCTGAAGAAAGAGTCAATACAACATATTGCCCGATTATAGCTGCTTGAACCATTCCAGGTGTGAATCCCAGAGCCTTAAGAATGCCGATGTTCAAATAATCAGCTTCAATAGTGGCAAGTATTGCATATCTTAAAATAGTAATGGTTATGACGCATAAAATCAATGCAAAGGCTACTATTACGACAAGAGCTATATCAGGTAGTATAAGATGGTCATTTTTCAACTGCATGTAAGAAAGTGCAGATCCACTGAAAGATGTAAATTGCTTATTGAAATCTTTTTCAAGACTGTATATGGATGTCTTGCTGAAATTTTTTAAACGTATGCTAAGCAGAAGGCCTTTTGAAAAATTATTCATTTTGGAAAACCCGGCAAAATCTTCGGAAGAAAGAAAAAAACGTTTTGTATAATTCATATCAGCCCCAAACAGAGGATCCTCTATGAATCCTGCCACTTCAAAAGTTATTTTATTTGTACCGAAAACATAGTCTACCTTGTCGCCTGTTTTTACTCCATAATTGGTTTCATAAATATACGGCATGTATATTTGCCTTTTGGACAGTTGCTTTTCTACCGGGTGTATTGCATCAATCAGTCTCATATTATCGGACGGCTTATATTCAAATAAAATGCAGTCTACTCCATCCTTTAAAGTAATTCCTTTATCTTTAAATTCTGCACCATTGTAAGATTCTGAATTGCAAAGTTTTACCGATTGAACTTCAGGCTTTTCTTCAAACCAGTTTTTATACTCGGGTTTATAATCATCCTTACCCATCCAATAAACCAGATGGGGACCATCCATATTATTAAAAGCCTTGTCGTATGCCTGACTTGACTTCTGAGTCGTTGAAGCGGTTACTGAAAGAATAAGAATGGTCAGAAAAATAAGAATACTTATGACGATAGAATAGCTTTTCCTTTTTTTAAGATTTGCCATTATAAATTTTAGTATTGCCACCGTCATCACCAGCCCTTCGAGGTAAGCCAGGCCAGGACCTGTCTTTCCCTGTCGTTTTCCGTGTCCGGCATATACTTCTCAAGCTGGATTTCACCTGTCAACTGGCCGTCATGAAGGTAAATTATCCTGTCTGCACGCACAGCTGCCTTGATGTCGTGAGTAACCATAAGAATACTTTGCCCATTCCTGTTTAAATCGGTCAATAATTTTAAAATTTCACGTCCCATTTTTGAGTTCAACGCTCCGGTAGGTTCGTCGGCAAAAAGTAAAACAGGTTCATTTATCATTGCCCGGGCTACCGCAGCCCTTTGCTGCTGACCGCCTGAAACCTGGGAGGGCAGACGGTACTTGAGTTCTTTTATTCCCATACTCTCCATAAGTGCCAGGGCTTTTCTTTCAATTTCTCTTGCCGGAAATTTATTCATCAAGTATCCGGGCATAGTAATATTTTCGAAAATAGAGAGATTGGATACAAGATGCATTTGCTGAAATACAAAGCCTATTTCGGTCCGTCTTAATTTTGCCAGTTGGTTCTCTTTCAGATTGTCTATACGCCTGGTGCCGCAATATACTTCACCGGATGTAGGTGTATCCATACCGCTTAGATTATAGAGAAGAGTTGATTTTCCAGAGCCGGAGCTTCCCATTATTACAGTAAAATCAGACTTGTATATCTCAAGGTTGATGTTTTTAAGAACATGGTTTTGCTCACCGTCTGTAGTATAGCTCTTACATAATGCTTTTGTTTGTAATATTGTTTCTTTCATAAGTAACCTCACTTTTGTTCAGCTTTCTACTTAATTACAGGTTAGCATACCGGATATTAATTAATCTTTAATAAAACAGACATCAAATCTTAAATTTTCTTTAACTAAAAGCTAACCCTCACCCCTGCCCCTCTCCCATAGCATTGGGCGAGGGGTTACGCCCTTAACCCTCACCCCCTGCCCCTCTCCCACAATTAGGAGAGGGGGATTATATCTATCCTTAAAAGAATACTTTAACCCTATAGTATGCGCTCGCCCCCTATTAGGGGGGCCTACGGGGGGTTAGAATAAAATTTTGAGTGAGATTTCCACGGCAAACCCGCTTTGACCATCTTGGTTGAAATTATAGGCTTTTATTTGACCGCCCGTTTTTTCAAGAATATACCTTGAAGTATATAATCCAAGACCGGACCCTGCTTGTCCGCTCTCTTTGGCATTTTTGCCGCGAAAGAATTTGTCGAATAGAAATGGTATGTCTTCAGGCTGAACTCCGTTTCCATAATCCTCAAAACAGCATACCAGCATTTCGCTGCTGACATATGTTGAAATCCGGATGTCA
>JAUZPR010000164.1 GCA_030705825.1 Bacillota bacterium
AAGTCATATGTACACCCGGGAGGAGAGACCGGAACCTGTGCCCTGGTTCTTGCCAACCTTGGAGTAAGTGTAAAGTTGGACGGTAACCACCTGGGCAGGAATACATATGACAGGCTGAATGGATTTTTTAACGGTTTGAACATAGACACTACAAGCATGACTTATGATAAGGAATATGACGGACTTGAAGATATGGTTCTGATAGATAAAACGACAAGAACCTGTTTCGGAAGATTTCATGCTTATTTCTCAGATCCCGAGTATAAAAGATGGAATACACCTAAAAAGCAGGATATACAGGATGCAGCCGTTGTAGGACTTGATCCCTTCTTCTTTAATGAGTCGGATATGGTTGCAAAATACTGTAATGAACTGGGGAAAAAGTACGTTACAATAGACTCCAAATATGACAGTATTCTTCACAGATACAGTTCTATAAATGTAATTTCAAATGAATTCATAAAGGATAATTATAAAGATCAGGATATTGAGCAGCTCTTTTACAAATATGCTGAAAACACTGAAGGACTTGTAATTTTTACTTTTGGAGCAAGAGATGTGTTTTATGGCCGGAAAGGTCAGGGCATAAAACACTTCACACCTTATAAAGTAAAGGTGGAAAGTACTCTGGGCGCCGGCGACACCTTTAAGGCAGGTGCGGTTTATGCTTTACTTAAAGGTATGAACGATGACCAGACAGTAAGCTTTGCTTCGGCTACAGCAGGTACTGCCTGCACCAGTTACCCGATATACCTTAATCCTCCTACACTTGAAAAGATAAAGATGCTTCAAACAGGCAAATAAAACAAGGGAGTGGGATTTATAAAAGCTGCACAACTGTTTCTCAAAGAACTGGAAAGCTCGGGTTCAAAAGCTTGTTTCATATCGGTTGAACAACTTAAGCAAGCTGAAACCCTTTACAATGATTTGATTGAAAAGAAGCTCATAGCTCCAAATATGTACAAAAGGTATCTGGATAATTATTATGATTTCAAAGCCGTTTATGAAAACAAGTCGGTAAAATCCATATGTATTACGGCTACCCCAAGTCCTATAAGTATTGTAAGGTTTGAGTACAATAATTTATCTATTGATGTTGAGATACCTCCTATTTATACAGACAGAAGAGACATACTGGAAAAGATAAAAAAGGCTTCCGAAGTGTTTTTAAAATTCGGCTATTCTACGTATCCGGTATGTTTACCCAAAAAGCCTCTGTCAGTTCATGGCGGGTTGGCGGAGTACGGCAGAAACAACCTGGTGTATGTAGAGGGTATGGGCAGCTTCCACAGGCTTACGGCTTTTGCAACTGACGCATTGATTGATTCATACCAATGGCGGGGCTTGAAGCGTATGGAGACTTGTGACTCCTGTAAAGCCTGCTTAAATAATTGCCCAACAGGCGCTATCAGGTATGAAAACCCTATAATCGATGCCGACCGATGCCTTACTTTTCATAATGAACAGTCAGCACAATTCCCCGAATGGATTGAAGCGACATGGCACCATGCTTTGGTAGGGTGTTTGAGATGCCAGGATGCGTGTCCCAACAACCGGGCTCAAAAGAACAATAGGAAGTTTATTGGCACATTTGATTCAACTGAAACCGAACTTATAATTACACAAAAACCTTTCAGTGACCTGCCGGAGATCTTGCAGGAAAAGCTGAAAAAGTTCAGCATGGATATTTATTATCATACATTGTCTAAAAATCTTCAAGTATTGAGAAGAAAATGAATCTTTATAGTATTTGTGCAGACGATGGTATATCCTGTGATATTTATTGCAGGATTTTTTGTTTTGCAGTGAAAAAACAATTAAAGAGAATACGTAATACAGTGAGGTTTTATTTCAATATGGATATGTTAAATATATTAGTATATAATATTTTATGTCTTATAAAAGAAAGCTTGCCAAAAGAGTCAATTAATTCAATTTAAATAAAAACATATGGATTAAGGAGGCCGTAATATGGAGTATAAAAGTGATATAGAAATAGCCCAAAGTACCGAAATGCTGCCCATTGAGCAAATCGCCAAAACCATGGGTATTGACAGTGATGACCTTGAACTATATGGAAAGTACAAAGCAAAGATAGATTACAATCTGTATGAAAAGATCAAAGACCGCAAGGACGGTAAACTTATTCTTGTGACAGCTATTACTCCAACTCCGGCAGGTGAAGGTAAAACAACCACATCGGTAGGTCTTGGAGATGCACTTAAAAAAATAGGCAAAAATGTTATGATCGCTCTGCGGGAACCTTCACTGGGACCGGTATTCGGCGTTAAGGGAGGAGCAGCAGGAGGCGGGTATGCACAGGTTGTTCCGATGGAGGATATTAATCTCCATTTCACGGGAGACATGCATGCTATCGGAGCGGCAAACAATCTTCTTGCTGCCATGATAGACAACCATATTTACCAGGGAAACAGCCTTAATATAGATACAAGAAGGATTACCTGGAAAAGATGCGTTGACATGAATGACAGACAGCTTAGATTTATTGTTGATGGTTTGAACGGAAAGACAAACGGATTTCCGCGTGAGGACGGCTTCGACATTACAGTTGCATCAGAAATCATGGCAATTCTATGCCTTTCGAGAAATCTGGACCATTTGAAGGAAAAGCTTAAAAACATAGTTATCGGTTATTCCAGGGACGACCAGCCTGTCACAGCAGGCCAGCTGAAAGCTGAAGGCGCCATGGCCGCGCTTCTCAAGGATGCTCTAAAACCAAACTTGGTACAAACCCTCGAACATACTCCTGCATTTGTTCACGGAGGACCTTTTGCAAACATAGCACATGGGTGCAACAGTATCATGGCTACAAGGATGGCTCTCAAGCTTGCTGATTATGTTGTCACTGAAGCAGGTTTCGGTGCTGATCTGGGTGCCGAGAAATTCCTCGACATCAAATGCAGGATTGCCGGACTCAAGCCTGCGGCTGTTGTCATAGTAGCAACAGTCAGGGCATTGAAACTTCATGGCGGTGTATCCAAGAATGACCTGGGGACTGAAAACCTTTCAGCATTAGAGAAAGGCTTGCCCAACCTCCTTAAGCATATTGAGAATATAACTGTTAATTTCGGACTCCCGGCTGTGGTAGCAATAAACAGGTTCCCAACAGATACTGAAGCCGAGCTTAAGCTTATTGACGAAAAATGCAGGGAATACGGTGCCAATGTTGCCCTCTCTGAGGTCTGGGGAAGAGGCGGAGACGGAGGAACCGATCTTGCCAAAGAAGTTGTAAGGCTTACTGAAGAAGGGGAAAATAAATTCAAATTCATATATGAAGATAACATGACCATAAGGCAGAAAATAGAAGCTGTTGCATGCAGGATATATGGAAGTGAAGGTGTGGATTTTATGCCTGTTGCGGCTAAGGAAATAGACAAGCTTCAGGAATTCGGCTTTGGAAATCTTCCTGTTTGTATGGCCAAGACCCAGTATTCGTTGTCCGATGATCCGAAAAAGCTTGGATGGCCCAAGGGCTTCAGAATAACGGTAAGAAATGTTAAGCTTTCTGCAGGTGCAGGCTTTATAGTGGTTTTGACAGGTGAGATTATGACTATGCCCGGACTGCCCAAGGTACCTGCAGCCGAAAAGATAGATGTGGATTCTTCAGGAAAGATTTCAGGACTATTTTAATAAAACTTCGAATAGGAGTAAATTATGCTTATAGAGAAAAGCTGCAAGGAATTTATTGATATACTGGCTTCGGCTTCCCCTGTGCCGGGAGGCGGCGGAGCTTCCGCATTGGTTGGCGCTCTGGGTACCGCTCTGGGAAGCATGGTGGGTAATCTTACCCTTGGTAAAAAGAAATATGAATGCTATCAGGATGATATAAAAAGGATACTCGAAAAGGCCGGCATTCTCCAAACAGAGCTTTCCGACCTTATTGCAAAGGATGCCGAGGTTTTTGAACCTCTTTCCAAGGCATACGGCCTTCCAAAAAATACAGAGGAAGAACTTGCAATAAGAAATGAAATTATGGAAAAAGCACTTAGAGATGCCAGCAGTGTGCCTCTGGAAATAATGAAAAAAGCTTTGGAAGCTATAGACCTGCATGAGGAGCTTGCAGTAAAAGGTACAAAAATTGCCGTGAGCGACGTTGGAGTAGGTGTTCTTTTTTGTAAATCAGCTCTGATGGGTGCAAGCCTCAATGTCTTTATTAATACAAAACTGATGAAGGATAGGGAATATGCCCTTAAAATAAACCAGGAAACCGAAAAGATGCTGGAAGCCGGTATTAAGAAGGCAGACGAAATATATGCACAGGTGGAAGCAGCAATAAAAAGTTGACAGTTGACAGTTACGTAGGGGCGGGGCTCTGCTCCGCCCGTTCAGGGTTCGTAGTTAGGAGTTCGGCGTAGTTGTGCTCCGCCCGTTCAGACATTGGTAGGGGCAGATTCCATATCTGCCCGTTTAGGGACAGGTATTGTAGGGAACGGCGCCCTCGTCGTTCCTTTGGTATTTTATAAATTAAACCGGAAAAACAAGGAGAATACTTATGGCGGTTGTTATGAAAGGCATAGATGTTGTAAATGCGATGAAGGAAAAAATGGTCAGGGAAGTTGAAGAACTTAAGCAAAAAGGTATAAATCCCTGCCTTGCTATAGTCAGAGTAGGCTCTAAACCAGATGACCTTTCATATGAAAGGGGAGCAATTAAAAGATGTGAAGGTATAGGAATAACCTGTAGGGTTTTTGAATATGACCAGGAAATAAGCCAGCAAGAGCTGGTAAAAGAAATAAAA
This sequence comes from Bacillota bacterium, assembly GCA_030705825.1. Lineage (GTDB taxonomy): Bacteria > Bacillota > Clostridia > Acetivibrionales > JANLFN01 > JAUZPR01. The sequence goes on from JAUZPR010000164.1 coordinate 4,760, forward strand.
AATATAAATGATGATAAAGAAATTCACGGTATTTTACTTTTCAGACCACTTCCCAAACATTTGAATGAGGATGAGATAAAGTATTTGGTTAGCCCCGAAAAGGATATGGACTGCATGAACCCCATAAATGCCGCCAAGGTATTTGCGGGAGATTCAAGCGGTTTTGCGCCATGCACGCCGGAGGCGGTAATCGAAGTATTGGATCACAATAAAATCCCCATAGAGGGAAGCAGGGTTGTCATTATCGGAAGAAGTATGGTTGTTGGAAAGCCGCTTTCAATGCTGCTTTTAAAAAGAAATGCTACAATAACCATTTGCCATACAAAAACCAAAAACCTTGAAGAGACCTGCCGTAATGCAGATATTCTTATAGCTGCCGCCGGAAAAGCCAGAATGGTAACCGGTGCTTTTGTTTCCGAGGGCCAGGTTGTTATAGATGTAGGTATTAATGTTGATGCTGCCGGAAATCTATGCGGAGATGTGGATTATGACGAGGTTTCCAAAATTGCCGGGTATGTAACACCTGTTCCAGGTGGCGTTGGAACAGTTACAACCTCTGTGCTTGCAAAGCATGTTATAAGAGCGGCAAGTAAAGGATAATAGTTAAGAGTTCAGAGTTCGGAGTTTGGATTCGGGGTTTAGAGTTCGGAGTTCAGAGAGGTAAATCATCAGGTTGCCAAATAATAAGAAATAGGTTTATCGTAGGGGCAGCTGCCGACAGCCGCCCTTTAATATTTTACCTGCCAAACGTTAGCCTTCTTTTCTGTCATTATTTGTCTGGGCATTTTTTATGGAGATAAAGCTGCATATTGAATCTACCACTGCCAAACACGCAAATACTATACCCATTGTTGTTTTACCGTTCAATAATTGTATAATTCCTATAGTCAGGAAAGCTGCGGCAGCAATAATAAAAGTTAAAGCTGCTATTTTATTTGCAGAACTCTTTGACATTATTTTTACTCCTTAACTAATCAATAATAGCAAAATGGGTTTCAACACCGTTTTTCAGGATTTTGATTGTATTGTAACCGGCACTTGATTTGAATTTATATATAACTGCATTATTAAGTTTTTTATTTAAGTCACCGGTTTGCTCTTCTGTATACGAGATTATCAGAGTGTTGTCCTTGATTTCATGCTTGATATCTTTAAATACAATAGCTTTATCACCCTGTTTAACGTTATATGCATTCAGATAAATGTAATTATATCCTGATTGAGTATACAAATAGATACCGTTTTTCCCGCTGTTCCTATCAATAAACTCCATCACCGCTTTTGGTGTATCACTCTTTTCAACTTGGGTAAATTTAAAGGCAGAACTGCTACCGCAGCCTATTAAAAAGCAAATCACTGCAATCAAAAAACATATAGATGAGAATTTACTAATTGGGTTTGAAGCCATGTTTAAGTATTCCTTTCAAGTTATGTTCATATTTGCCGGACCAATACTTGCCGTTTTGACCAAGCCTTATTGCATCTAATTTATGGTTTGATATAATCAGTGCAAGTCTATCCAATACCTTTGAATCTTCTCACCGCTGAACTCGCTTTCACTATCCAGAACACCGCCGTTAGCAAGAATTGTATTTATTGAACCTGAATTTTCAGAATTACAGCACAGTAGCACTTCTTTAAAACCCATATTTCTGCAAATGTCCAGTCCCATGCCAAGTGCCTTTTTTGCATAGCCCTTTCTTCTTTCACTGGGCCTTATTCCGTAGCCTATCTGCCCGCCGTAATTTATATAGAATTCATTCAGCCTGTGTCTTATATTGAGGGCTCCGAGTATTTTTTTATCATCATTTACTAGCCAATAAGTAGAACTTTCCACGAAACGTTCTTCTATACCGATTCCTTTAGAAAATCCCTTGAGTTTTTCTACCGATACCTTGAAATTATTTGTCTCCATACTTATATACCACGGTATATGGAATGCATCATTGAGTTTCCAATCTTCAAGCATTTCCAGGTACTGGTTTTTCAAACTGCAGTCTGGTTCAATCAAAGATAGATTTTCCATATAATTATAACCTCGGATTCAAAAAAATTATTTATTCGTAATGGATATTTAAACTATACTAAATAATTCCATAATATTCAATATGAGCCGAACATATATTTTTCTACTTATTGGTTATATTACAAAAATATAAGTTATACAAAGCTTATGTACAGTCTTAAGGAGGATTCTTATGTCGGAAGTTCTAGTAGAAGTTACCAGAGGCGGCCTGGTTGAAAGTATACATCGGGGAAGCTTTGCAATAGTAGACACTGATGGAAGAATATTGTATTCAAAGGG
>JAUZPR010000165.1 GCA_030705825.1 Bacillota bacterium
ACTTTTTATGTGTATTATTCGTCACAATATTTGTATTTGAAATTACAATAGGGTATATATATAATTGAAATTAATGAAGATAATTGATTAAATGAGGGGTATTTTGTTATGCAAAAGAAAAAACTGTCAGCAGTACTCTTGACTATTTTTATTTCAGTTTCACTTCTTTTTTCTGCTTGCGGAAGCAACGCTGAGAACAAAGATAAAACAGGCTCGAACACGGTGGCCGATGCCACCAAAAGCACTACAGTTCCAAGTACGGTTTCGACAACACAGCAGCCTGAATCCACAAAGACCGAACCGGCTCCAATCGACTATTCAACTGTAAAACCCAATGAAAGCGGTCAGGTTATGGTTCTAATGTTTCACAGATTTGTAATGTCTGCAGATACAGTCAAAGGAGTTGCAAACCAGCAGTATACAACAACCTTTGATGAATTCCGGAAATTACTTCAAACTCTCTATAATGACGGCTTCAGACTTGTTAACATGAATGATTATCTGAATAATAACATATCTGTTGCTGCCGGCTTTAAGCCGATAGTTTTTACATTTGATGACGGCACCGACAGCCAGTTCAATCTTGTTGACGATAATGGCAAGCTGGTTGCCAACAAGGAGTCTGCTGTTGGAATTATGGAGGAGTTTAATAAGCTTCATCCCGATTTCGGACTGAAGGGAACATTCTATGTAAACCTTGGAGATACAACCTTCAATGGCAAGGGAACTCTGGCCGAAAGATTGAAATACCTTGTGGATGAGGGCTTTGAAATAGGTAACCATACAATGAACCACACTGTTCTCAATACTGTTAAAACTACTGATAAGATAGAAGAGCAGATAGGCGGCAACCAGAAAATTATTGACCAGTTGATACCCGGCTACAAGATGACAACATTTGCACTGCCTGAAGGAGCATGGCCTAAAGGTATGAAAGATTATGTAGCAAAGGGAATCTACCAGGGAGTAGATTATGATAATAAGGCTATTATGCTTGTAGGAGCAAACCCATCGTACTCTCCGGTAAGCAAGAGCTTTAATCCTCTTCAGACTGCAAGAATAAGGGTATCGGGTATTAAGAAAGACGATATGGATCTCGACTGGTGGCTTAACAAGCTTCCTGAGCTTGATCTCTACGTGAGTGACGGTAATCCCGATACAGTCGCTGTTCCAAAAGCAAAGGAAAGTAAAGTGGATCAAAGCAAGCTGAATGGCAAAAAACTGATTGCATATTGATTTTTATCAAATAAAATTACTCAGCTTATCATTTAGGGTACTGTTTCCAAACCTGCCAGGTTGAAGATTCAGTGCCCTTTATTATTGGAAATATTATCAACATAAAAGGAAATATAATATAATTTGTATATGTGCTTTAAGTTGAATTTAACATGTATACTTAATTTCTAAGCCAAAACTTCAAATTACATTTAACTGCATATTATAGGATTTGATGTCATACATTCCGGATGGATGGGTAAATGATTTAGATAACCAGTATGTTTACTCTGGATTTTGGAGGGGAGATATGTCGGCTGTACGTACGGAAAATGGGAAAACTCATGAAAAGCTTGCTGAGGATATAAGAAAGGATCTTATTGCTACCCTGCGAAGCAAAGGTATTGAAGTGAGCATGGTAAATATCGAAATGAATCCTGATAACGTCAGTATCGAAGTTTATATTAAAGGGCAAATGGAATAGCAGTGTTGTGGGGTTGACGCATATGTCAACCCCTGTATTTTGAATTGTTATTTTTCATCATTCAATTTCCTTGAGAAATTTCTTTCCCTGGTCCAGTGATACTTTTACGCTTTCTTCAGCAGGCCCGCCGGGTATGTTTCTTCCGGAAACACATTTTTCAAGACTAATTTCGGCATAGACATCATCCTTGATTACTTCAGAGAAGTTGGCAAACTCGCTCATAGTCAATTCTTCTATGGCTTTGCCTTTTTCTATGCAGTAAATAACCATTTTGCCTATTATCTCATGAGCATTTCTGAACGGAATTCCTTTTTTGACAAGATAATCTGCCATATCTGTGGCATTTGTAAAACCGCCCTGAGCCGCCTTGTACATGTTTTCCTTACGGAATTTCATCGTAGCTATCATTCTGGTAAATACGGGAAGACACATTTTTACGGTATCTACCGCATCGAAGATGGCTTCCTTGTCTTCCTGCATATCCTTGTTATAAGCAAGAGGAAGTGATTTCATAACTGTAAGCAGGGTAATCAGGCTTCCATATACTCTGCCGGATTTTCCGCGAACAAGCTCGGCTACGTCTGGATTTTTTTTCTGAGGCATTATACTGCTTCCTGTACTGAAAGCATCGTCCATTTCTACAAAACCGAATTCGAGGGAAGACCAGAGTATTAATTCCTCACTGAAACGGCTCATATGCATCATGATTATTGAAAGACAGGAGGCAAGTTCAATTGCAAAGTCCCTGTCGCTCACGCCGTCAAGGCTGTTTAGGGTTATTGATGAAAAGCCAAGTTCCTCGGCAACCATTTTTCTGTCAATGTTATAGGTAGTTCCTGCAAGTGCACCCGAACCGAGCGGTAGGACATCCATTCTCTTTGTACAGTCGGTTAAACGCTCCAAATCCCTCTTAAACATTTGAAAATAAGCGGATAAATGATGTGCCAGAGTTATGGGTTGAGCCCTTTGAAGATGTGTATAACCCGGCATTATTGTATCGTAGTTCTTTTCGGCCAGTTCAATCAGTGTAGTCTCCAATTGGATAAGCATTTGCTTAATTCCGGCTGCTTCATCCCTAAGATACATTCTTATATCCAGAGCCACCTGATCGTTCCTGCTTCTTGCAGTATGAAGGCGCTTTCCTGCATCACCTATTCTGGAAATCAGTATTTTTTCTATATTCATGTGGATATCTTCAGCTTCAACTTCAAACTCAACTTTGCCGTTTTCAATATCTTCAAGAATCTCCAGAAGGGTTTTCTGTATCAGCTCGGAATCCTCGACCGGAATTATACCGCATTTTCCCAGCATCTTGGCATGGGCTTTGCTGCCCAATATATCCTGCTTGTACATCCTGCTGTCAAATCTGATTGACGAATTGAAATCGTCAACAGCCTTATCGGTACTTTTTGTAAATCTACCGCCCCAAAGTTTCATATAACACCTCGAAATTATTATGGTGGAATGGGTGGAATAGGTAAAAGGTAGAATAGGTTTAAGGACACTTAATATCTAGTCTCTTTACCCATTCTACCTATTTCCACCTGTAAAATCCTATTTATTCTTTTCTTGCATTAGCGCCTTAACCTTCATAGGCAGACCGAACAGATTGATGAAGCCTTCTGCATCCTTCTGGTTGTAAACTGCATCTCTACCGAAAGTGGAGAGTTCTTCACTGTAAAGGGAATAATCAGACTTGGCACCTGCAGGCATGCAGTTTCCTTTATAAAGCTTCATTCTGACTGTTCCTGTTACAGTTTCCTGTGTACTGTCTACAAATGCGGATATAGCTTCTCTCAATGGAGTATACCACTGCCCGTAATATACCAGTTCTGCAAACTTCTGTGCAACGATATCCTTGTAATGCAGTGTATCCCTGTCAAGGCAAAGCAGTTCAAGTTCCCTGTGAGCTGCATAAAGAATTGTTCCGCCGGGAGTTTCATAAACTCCTCTGGATTTCATTCCTACAAGCCTGTTTTCAACCATATCGACAATGCCTATGCCGTTTTCGCCGCCCAGCTTGTTAAGAACATCAATCATCTCGATTGGACCGTATTCTTTTCCGTTAATCTTCTTTGGAACACCTTTTTCAAAATATATCTCAACATAGGTTGGCTTATCGGGAGCCTTTTCAGGGGAAACCATCAATTTGAGCAGCTTGTCGTACTGCGGTTCGTTCCATGGATCTTCGAGGTCCTGTCCTTCATGGCTCAGATGCCACAGGTTCCTGTCCATACTGTAGTTATCCTTTTTAGAAACCGGTATGGGTATATTTCTCTCCTGCGCATAGTCTATTGCATCTTCCCTGGACTTGATATCCCAGATTCTCCAGGGTGCAATTATTTTAAGATGGGGTGCAAGGGCTTTTACAGTCAGCTCAAAACGTACCTGGTCATTTCCTTTACCGGTTGCACCGTGCGCAATTGCAGTAGCACCCTCTTTTTCTGCAATTTCAACCATTCTCTTAGCTATGATAGGTCTTGCAAATGAAGTACCGAGAAGGTATTTGCCTTCATATACGGCACCCGCCTTTAAAGTAGGGAATATAAAGTCTGTAATGAATACTTCCTTCAAATCCTCTATGTAGATTTTGCTGGCTCCTGTTTTAATTGCTTTTTCGTTCAGTGGGTTGAGCTCTTCGCCCTGTCCTACATCTGCAGCCATTGCTATTACATCATAATCATAGTTTTCCTTTAACCACGGAATGATTATTGAAGTATCCAGACCGCCTGAATATGCGAGTATTACCTTTTCTTTCTGACTCATACTATTTACCTCCAGGATATTATGTTAAAATGTAGATATTGCTTTTACTTCATTAATTATAAATTACTGTTTATTATACAGCAATATGTATAATTATGCAATAAAAATTATAAATATTCAGAATCATTAAGGTGAAATCATGATAATTATGGGAATAGATCCCGGATTTGCAATTACAGGTTATGGTATAGTAAAATATGAGGGGAACAAATTTTCGGTCATTGATTATGGAGCAGTTACAACCGAAGCATCTGAAAAGATGCCGTACAGGCTGCTTCTACTGCATGACAGGCTTGGGGAAGTAATAGCCCAATATAAGCCCGACGCAATCTCAGTAGAAGAGTTATTTTTCAATAAAAACATTAAGACGGCGCTAAATGTCGGACACGGAAGAGGAGTAGCTTTGCTTACTGCAGCTCAATCTGGAATACCTGTTTTTGAATATACTCCGCTTCAGGTAAAACAGTCGGTTGTCGGATATGGAAGAGCTGAAAAGGCTCAGATCCAGCAGATGGTTAAAATACTGCTGAACCTGCCGGCAATCCCCAAACCCGATGATGTGGCCGATGCGCTGGCTGTAGCAATATGCCACGGCCATTCGTACAGGATGGAAAGGATTAAAGGCTGTTGATAGTGTACAGTGTACAGTTGAGTTAAGTTGACAGAGGACAGTTAAAATCAATTGAGAATTGAGAATTATTATAAATTAACATGGAATGGTAGGGGCAGATTCCATATCTGCCCGTAATGGAAATTTAAAATTAAATCCGTAGGGGCGATCATTGATCGCCTGTTTAGGGGGAACAAGGAAATGTTTTCTTATATAAAGGGAGAACTCGCTCAAAAGCATGGCGATTATGTTGTTATAGATAATAACGGTATCGGGTACAAGATATTTGTTCCGATTACGACGGTTGAATCCATAGGCTCTGTAGGGGAAAAAACCATTCTTCATACATATTTCCATGTCAGGGAAGATGCAATGAGTTTATATGGCTTTAAGACGCAGGAAGAGCTGGGAATGTTTGAACTGCTTATAACCGTTTCGGGTGTTGGCCCCAAAGCTGCACTATCACTCGTATCTTCAATATCTGCATCAAAATTCGGCCTGGCTGTGATAACCGATGATGCAAAAACCTTGACCAAAGCCCAGGGAATAGGTAACAAGATGGCTCAGCGAATAATTCTCGAGCTCAAGGATAAGATTAAAAAGGAACAGCTGTCAGATATGGGCGGAAAACTGGACATTTCGGAGACTCCAAGGGAAAATTCCAGGGTATCGGAAGCTATCAGCGCACTTATGGTGCTGGGATACACACCACTGGAAGCAAGCCGTGCAGTATCATCAGTATACTCGGAAGAACTGGATCTTGAAACAATAATAAAAAGCGCACTAAAGGGACTGGTTAGGTAGATTATAGATTATAGATTATAGTTTATAGATTATAGTTATAAAGAAGAAGGTAGGGGTCAGTGTAAAAACAGTTAATAGACGATAAGTGATAGTTAACAATTTTCAATAAGAAAAACTTATTTATAAATAACTATCATCTCTAATCTATAATCTGTAATCTATAAATTAAATTCGGGGGGTTTTATGGACGACAGACTGGTTGGATGTGAGATGCGGCAGGAGGATTATGATGAAACAAGCTTAAGGCCGCGAAAATTAAATGAGTATATTGGACAAAACAAGGTCAAGGAAAACCTTCTGGTTTTTATAGAAGCCGCCAAACAAAGGAATGAAGCTCTGGACCATGTCCTTTTATATGGACCTCCCGGCTTGGGCAAAACAACCCTGGCCGGTATTATTGCATCGGAATTGGGGGTTAATATAAGGATAACCTCCGGACCGGCTATTGAAAAGCCGGGTGATCTGGCAGCGATATTAACTAATTTGGGCAGTTATGACGTACTTTTTATAGATGAGATACACAGACTTAACAGAAGCGTTGAGGAAATCCTTTATCCTGCCATGGAGGACTATGCGCTGGATATAATAATTGGAAAGGGCCCAAGTGCGCGTTCTATAAGACTGGATCTGCCAAAATTCACACTTATCGGTGCAACGACGAGAGCCGGACTTCTGACATCTCCTTTAAGGGACAGGTTTGGTGTTATTAACAGGCTTGAAATGTATACACCTGATGAATTGAAGCAGATTGTCAAAAGGTCTGCAGGAATTCTGGGAATTGGTATCGATGAAGAAGGAGCTGTAGAAATAGCCTCCCGTTCAAGAGGAACTCCAAGAATAGCAAACAGGCTCCTTAAAAGAGTCAGGGACTTTGCACAGGTTAAGGCTAATGGCTTTATTAATAAGGAAATATCCGAAATGGGTTTAAATGCTTTAGAGGTAGACAAGATAGGCCTGGACGGAGTGGACAAGAATATGCTTATGAGTATCATAGGCAAGTTTGGAGGCGGTCCTGTAGGACTGGATACTCTTGCGGCATCAATAGGAGAGGAAACAGAAACCATAGAGGATGTCTACGAGCCATATCTGCTTCAGCTTGGCTTCATAAACAAGACCCCCCGGGGAAGA
>JAUZPR010000166.1 GCA_030705825.1 Bacillota bacterium
AATCCTTTTTTGGTCGGAGTGGTCTTATAGAATTTTTCGTTAAACCCTTGTAAAATCAATAGTTTGATGGCAGTCAAAAAGCAGTATTTACTATAAAGATCAGCTTAAATCAATCCCTTATTTTTTAAGGGATTCATCTGCATCTTTTACTTTTCCATCGCTCGGGGATATTTTCATTCAACCACCCATGCTTTTTGAGCATCCTCCAATAAGAGTTCTCATCAGCACCCCTTGTCCACATCTGCAAAGCTGGCGTTTTTCTTATATTGGGACGGATCCACTCCGGCGATACGTCCCATGACGGTCACATACATCCCACGGGTCATGGTACCTTGAGGGGAGAAGGTTTCGTCTCCTGTGCCTTTGAATATGCCATGTTTTGCTTCATCACAGGTAAACCGAGACAATTCCCTACTGTGTAAGCTCTGCACGGAATTACGTGGGAAAATCCCTTGAGTTTTCCCTTTAGGCTAGTTAGCCGCTGCCATTGTAGCTTGTTTTGTTATATCAGTTAGTGTTGAGCCATTATATTGATATAAAGCGTAACTGTCTGTTTTGCCTGTTGTAACAACAGCAAAAGTTCTTGTTAAGTTAGTATTACCAGTGCGAGTGTCAACCCAAGAGCCATCATTTAAAACAGATATACCGTTTTTAAATTTTTCAACTAACGGAACATGTGTGTGTCCAAAGACTACTGTGTCAATGCCTTGACCGTTATATTGAATTGATTCTTGTGTTGGGTAATATTGAGTAAAGCTAGTATTGCCATTAAATTGTACTGAGGCTGCCTGAATAAAGCTAGTATGAACTCTTACGCCATTATTTGTTTGTATTTGCTCCCAAGACCTTTGGTAATTTTTGAAAAGAGTTGGAGCAGAAATAGTGCCGTCAGCTTGCATTACAGGCAAAATATCTGCCTCTGAAAACTTGGTATTAAAGCCGTAATTTTTTAGGTTATATACTTTATCATCAAATCTTTCTATATTTGTAAACATATTAGAGATATTATTCAAAAATGCTCCATAAATATATGCGCCATATTGGTCAATATTTGTCGTGCTAGGAACGTCAGTAAGTTCTGGAATCATTTTATTAATAGTTGGCATACCTTGCATGATCCAACTTGTGACTAAACGACCGTAAAAATATCCAGGTGGTAAAATACTGCTGCTTGATAAATCTTTGTTATCAACCGTATCAGGAGCGCAGAGAACATCATAGCGGTGACCGTGCTCTATGGCTATTTCTTTTCGGTCGCCTGTTATATAGTCACCCACTCCATTAGCGCCAACAAATGTAATGTTTGGCATAGCCTGTTTCAATGTGTCAGCTACAAGATTCATATCGTGGTTACCCAAAACATATACAAGTTTGACACCTGTATTTGATAAACCTTTTAATGCGTTTATTACACTTTGATTATTGGTGATACATTGCTTGAGATACTGTTGTGAATCAGTGGACACAGGAGAGTTTAAGGGCAATACCCACTCGTCAAGAAAATCGCCAGCAATAACAAGTTCTCTTATGTCTTTTGTTTGTCCAACACGATTTATAAAATCAATAAGATTAGGGCGATTTACCGTATCCTGAGAACTTTTGTCGTTCACGCCAAGATGAAGGTCGCTGATGCAAACAATTTTGTTGCGAGTAGCTCCTGCATTCCAAAGTGGTTTTGGAGACGGCTTATTGACAGTAGTTGCTGCAAAAGTACTTGTTGCCATAATACAAGTTAATGCCAAAATACAAGTTAATGCTTTTGCTATAAGTGATTTTTTCATGTTATTTCCCCTTTCGATTTTGTTTTACTGACAATAATACTAAATGAACTCTAAACGATAATTGAGTTTTAGCTCCCCCCTCTTTTTGTTTATGCAGTAAGCCAATTTTTTGCATTGGAATAATCGGTTATTTCATCTGTGTTGTTTATAGCTATAGTTTCAGCCTTCACTACAGTTGGTTTAAATCCATCCGTTCCAATTATACTTCCTGTAAATGTTGCTATGAATACAATGATGCATACCACAGTACCATAGCCATTTTTTTCTTAGTCATAATTGTTTCCTCCACTTTTTAGATTAAAAAACTTTGGGATGCATTTCTTTTTTGGTGAATTTGTGAAAACTTATTTTTACGATGACTAAAGAATAATCTTCAAAATAACTATAGCATTCAAATCCGAATCTAATATGGCTTTTGCAAAAACGACAAATTTTTCGGTAAAAATGACAAATGAAATAATACTATTAAAAAAACTGAAAACAATGTAAAATGATGATGTTAGCTGTCAAAAATAATAGCTTTTTATTTTGTAAAACATATATTTAGGTGATTATAATGCTTCTATTTGCTGTTTGTGATGATTGTGAAAATGATAGGCTGCAAATTTATGATTTTATAAATGATTATTGTATTAAAGAAGACACTGATATTCATATTGTTCAATTTGAAAATGGAGAAGCTCTGGTTGAATATTATATAGAGGGCAATGCTCCCTTTGATATTATTTTTTTGGATATCTATATGAATGGCAAAACAGGTATTTTATCTGCTAAGCAATTAAGAGAATACGATACAAATTGCAAAATAATTTTTACCACATCAAGTTCTGATCATGCTTTGGAAAGTTTTAAAGTATTTCCATTTAATTACCTGGTAAAACCCATTTCAAAGGATGTTTTTTACATTAGCCTTGAGAAAGCAATTGGAAGCATTGAAGAAAATAAGAATCAGAGTCTCTCTGTCAAGATTGGCTCTATGATCCAAATAGTATTTTTTAAGGATATACTTTTTATAGAAAGTTCTGCAAAAAGTATAAATATTCATACGATTAAGAATAAAAGTTTTATTCTTTCTTCAAAGCTTGACGATATCGAAAAACAGATTAATGACAAAAGGTTTATCCGTTGTCATAAAAGCTTCCTAGTCAATATGGATCATATTTTAAGTGTTGAAGAATATTCTTTTAAGCTTGTTGATAGTACTGTAATCTCAATTACCCAGAGGTATTTTGCCAGTAATAAGAAAATCTTTTATAATTATTTGTTAGGTAAAGCAAATTTAACAAATAGTTTAGATAGGATGGATCATTTATGATTATATATTCAACAATTGTTTGCCTGTTGAACATACTTACAATACATGCATTGCTTTCAAGAAAAAAAACAATTTTATTCTGCATATTTGCTTTCGTAATAAATACATTAATAATTCTTATATCCGTGTCTCTTGCAAATGAATTTATTCAAAATCAGTCAATTTTAAAATACATAACCTTTCTGATTGCTTTTATGTATATAGTTTATATTCATCTGATATTTAAAGAGTCCTTATCAAAAAAAATATTTACCATGTTTAGTATTTGGATGTTTTCTACCAGTATTCTTTTTTTCGTAATCTCGCTTGTAGACATATTTTGGGGAAGTACTTATATAGTCCATTATCAAAACCAAATATATATCATTAGGATATGTCTTCAGATTTTTTTATTGCCATTTGTCATTAGGAGAATAAGTAAACCGTACAGAAAAGTACTTCGTATTATACCAAATAAAACCATATATTTTATGTCAATGTACCCGGTAATTGGCTTTTTATTGCTTATTAACAGCATTCCTGAATCTCGTGAGCATTTTGCAAATTTTGGTTCAAGCTATAATATGCTTTTATTTTTATTTTTTATTTGTTTTGGATATCTGCTTGTATTTGTTGGGATATCTGCTTCAACCGAAAAAATATCGATAGAGTATAATTACAAAATTATTAAAAATCAGGTTGAATATCAGCGAGAGAACTATAAAACATTAAATGAATCCATAGAAAAGCTTTATACTCTGAAACACGATATAAGGCATCATATATCAGCAATAAAGACAATGATCCTGCAACAAAATTATAAAGAAGTGCTGGAATATATTGAACAATTCACTCAAACTGAATTATCAAAAACCATACCAAAAACATGTGATAATTTTGCTGTAGACTCTATCACAAAATACTATAAAAGCCTTGCAATGGTTAAAAATATTGAGATGGAGACCAACCTGAATGTCCCCGAAAATATCGGAATAAACGCCCTGGATTTTTGTGTTATATTTGGTAATTGTCTTGAAAATGCAATTGAAGCATGTGAAAAACTGGGCTCTGAATCAAAAAAACAAATTATGTTATCGTCTAAAATTATTGGAACTCATTTTTTATTGATGATATCAAATAACTTCAATGGCAAGATAATAATAACGGATAATAGAATTTTATCGTCAAAAGTCGAACCCTCACACGGAATTGGTCTTTCCAGTATTCATGAAATTGTTAATAAGTACAATGGAAACGTAGATATAAAGTATACTGAGGATACTTTTGTGATTACAATAATCATGTGTACATGTTTAGATGATAAGATAGTTCTCTAAAAAAATAAATTGGTGTGCTTATTCATATACTATGTACATAAATGGCAGTTTATCACATGTTACTGTAATTGTCATTTGTGGTAATGTTAGAGAGTTGTTGTTGGTTTAGTTTACAAAATATATTCAAAAATAAAAGGCCGCTTTGTTAAGCAGCCCTTTATATAAGGATTTCAAGGATTTGAGTTTTGAAATCAAGAATTTTAATTATTGAATTGTCTTGAATTAAATTCAATTTTTTGCTTGTCTATAATGTATTTACATAATGCAAAGCTCGTAACGCTCTATTTATAAGGGTTACAGCTGCTGCAATATGAGAAGGTTTCATCCACACTTCGAAAATCCACAATTCCTGCACACAACGCATCCGCCTTCATGCTCTAGCGGTTTTCCGCATTCGGGGCATGCAGTCATTGCAGATACCTTGATTTCATCCTGCTCTTCAGGGCTGTCGAAATCCATGGCTGAACATACGGAGCTCTCATTATCAAACTTTGCCGTGGGCCTCGGAATGTTCCCAACTTCTTCAACTGCCACCGGTTCGCTTATTTCTTCATCCTTGCCGCTCTGTATCTTCATTACCTTTTCAACCAGCCTTCCTATAGCATCAGGGCAGGACATTACTTTTAGCCCCTTCTGCCTTATGGTGGAAGGACATCTGATTCCCTTCAGTTGTTCCACTATAGCCTTTGCATCAATTCCAGACCTTAGGGCTATTGAAACAAGCCTGCTTGTAGCCTCGGACTGTGACGGACATCCGCCTGCACGGCCGGTATTTGTAAACACTTCACAAATTCCATGCTCATCATAGTTAACTGTTATATAAAGGTTACCGCAGCCGATTCTTACTTTTTCGGTAAAACCGGTAGTTATATCAGGCCTTGGCCTGGGTGAAATATGTTCCGCTTCGCTCTCTTTTACCGCTGCGGTTTCACCGGCCTTATCCTCTTTGCCGGAAACCTTGCCGATATTAAGTACCTGCATGTCGCGGCTTCCGTCTCTATATATAGTTACACCCTTGCAATATGCTTTGTATGCGTGTTCAAATACTGTCCTGACATCATCCTGTGTGGCATCATGACTTAAGTTAACTGTTTTTGAGACTGCATTATCGGTATACTTCTGAAAGGCTGCCTGCATTTTGATATGCCATTCTGGAGAGATATCATGTGCGGTTGAAAATACGCTTTGAACATCTTTCGGTATCTCCGGGAAGTCTTTGGCACTGCCTTTCTGAGCTATTCTCCTCATCAGGTCATCAGAATAAAAACCGTCAATCATTGCAATCTGCTTGAATAATGGGTTGACCTCAAGCAGTTCATCGTTGTCCATTACATTTCTTATATATGAAATTGCAAATAAAGGTTCAATTCCGCTGGATACTCCTGCTATTATACTGAGTGTCCCTGTTGGAGCTATTGTTGTAGTTGTGGCGTTCCTGACCTTGACACCCAGATCCTTATATATACTTTTATCGTATTCAGGAAACACTCCTCTTACCTCAGCCAGTTCAATAGTCGCTTTTCTTGATTCGTCCTGAATGAAATGCATGACTTTTTCAGCTAAATTGACAGCTCTCTGGGAATTATAAGGTATATTAAGCTTACATAACATGTCAGCCCAACCCATAACACCCAGACCTATCTTTCTGGTTCCTCTGGTCATTTTGTCTATTTCGGGAAGAGGGTATTTATTTACTTCAATTACATTATCCAGGAAATGGACTGCCTTTTTAACTACCTGGCCTAATTTATCATAGTCCACCTCAGGTTTTCCTGAAGGATTTTTTATCATTATACTAAGATTAACCGAACCCAGGTTGCATGCTTCATATGGCAGCAAAGGCTGTTCTCCGCATGGATTTGTGCTTTCTATCTGCCCCAGTTCAGGAGTAACATTATCCTTGTTCAATCTATCAATAAAAATTATACCAGGTTCACCGTTTTTCCATGCCATTTCCACCGTCAGATTAAAAACTTCCCGGGCATTCAGCTTGCCGCAAGGCTTTTTTGTGTGCGGATCAACAAGATCGTAATCCCTGTCCTCCTCAACAGCCTTCATAAAATCTTCAGTCACGGCAACACTAATATTGAAGTTTGTAATATCGGAATTATCACGCTTACAGGTAATAAAATCTATAATATCCGGGTGGTCGACTCTCAAAATGCCCATATTGGCACCCCTTCTTGTACCACCCTGCTTAACTGCCTCGGTAGCAGCGTTAAAAACCTTCATAAAACTTATAGGTCCACTGGCAACTCCGCCTGTAGAATTAACTGATGCACCTTTCGGCCTCAATCTTGAAAAGCTGAAACCTGTGCCGCCTCCGCTCTTGTGTATAAGAGCTGCATTCTTGATTGTCTCGAATATTCCTTCCATTGTATCTTCTACAGGAAGGACAAAACAAGCGCTAAGCTGGCCCAAAGGCCTTCCCGCATTCATTAAAGTAGGAGAATTAGGCAGGAATTCAAGATTTGTCATCATCTCTAAAAATTCCTTTTCAACCTTTTTAACTTCCCCTAAAGAGCAATAATGGGCATCCGCAGCTGCAACAGCTTTGGCAACCCTCTTAAACATGCCCTCTACATCCT
>JAUZPR010000167.1 GCA_030705825.1 Bacillota bacterium
ACATGATTATTTCATGCTTGCAGCACTTGATAAGGCCAAAGATAACGGCTTAATTGTCATGATTACTCCAAGCTCTGTTATGGATGGAGTAGACAGCAGGATTAGAAAGCAATTAACTAAAGATGCTGAATTTATTACAGCTTACAGGTTGCCAAGTGATGTATTTGCCAAAACCGGAACAGATGTTATAACAGATGTGATTTTCCTTAGACGAAGAGTAAGAGACAGCCTTGACATGGAAGTGCAGTTTGAAAATAACACTATGTTTGAAGAAACTGACCTTATTGGCCTTAAAGACCTGGATATGTCAAGCTATGAGAAGAAAGGCTGGAAAAAGGACACACAGATTGCAATAAATAGCTATTATCTTGCTACCCCGGATAATATTTTAGGTGAAAAGAAGCCAATTACAAACAGGTTCGGGCAGCCAATCGTTAGGGTTGAAGGGGAACTTGATAATAAAGTTATAGGCCAGATGCTTAACGATGGAGTGGAATATAAACCTTCACCGTTTAAAGCCACAAGCCAAAGGCCGCAGAAACCTATTATTTACTATGACCCAAAAGAGGACGATATTACTCCATCCGGTGGTGTTTTTGAGAAGGATGGTAAGTGGTATAAGAGGATACAGGAACGTTTAGGTGACCATATAATTGATAAGGGCGAGGAAATGAGCTTTACTAAAGAAGAAGTGCCAACAATTAGAGAAATGTTGAAAGTAGCCGCTTTATCACAGACCGTAAGAGTGCAGGCCAGAACAGGAAATGAGGGTTTATCAAAGCTCATAAGTGACCTGAAAGCCAGTGTTGATAAGTTTATGGCAAAAAATGCAGCACAGTTTAAAAATAAGAAGCTTATAGAGAAGATAAGCACTGACCCAAGATATTGGGTAGTGAAGGAATTAAGCTCTAACCCGGATATATTTAAAACTGATACACTTACAGTTAAGGAATATAAAATTACGCTGGATGATGCAAAGAACCTGGAAATACTGGCAAAACACCTATTAAATAGGGACGGAAAGATTACTGTTGAAAATGTTGCAGCCACATACCAGGGGGGAATTAGTAAAGGAGCAGCAAGGGATATATTGGAACATTCCGATAACTTCTTTAAGATGCCTTTAGAACGTGAGGTTGAGGAATTTGATGCCCTGGGTAATGTGACATACAAACGTGTTAAGGACACCGAATACAGCTATAACAGGAAGATTGATTATCTTTCCGGAAACATCTACAAGAAAATTGAAGCTGTCAAAGCTGAAATCCAAAAGGGCCATGCTGAATTTGAAAAGAATTTGAAAGCTCTTGAAAAAGTGCTGCCGGAACCTAAAACCCTAAAAAATACTGCTCTTACGATAAAAGCGAAATGGATGGATACTGACATTGTTGAAAAGTTCCTCCATGATTACCTGGGGGCAGACTTTCAAATTACCTACAATAACATAAAACGTGAATATGTTGTAAAGACAATAGGTGGATGGGCATTTACTGAAAAATATAAAAGCTTAAAAATAAATAACGGATATTTACATACTTGGCTGGACACTTACCTTAATGACAAAGACCTTATCGTGTACAAGGGTGGAGAAAAGGACCCTATTGCTACAGCCACCGCAACCAAGGCTATGCGTAAGATAGATGAATATTTCCTCAACTATCTGAAAGCTACTCCGGAAGTAGCCGAACCACTTATGCACCAGTACAACTATATCAGTAATAATTGGGTACAAAAGGATTACTCTAAGGACAAAATTATAATTCCAGGAGCTAACCCGGACTTTAAATTCAGAAATAATCAGCTTGAATTTGTTAATATGGCTATGACATTAGGAAGTGCGGTAAATGCGCAGAGAACCGGAGCAGGAAAAACTGCTACAAATGCCGCAGTAAATCAGATGCTTAAAGTAACCGGAAGAGCAAACAAGCCTATAGCTGTTGTGCCTGGAAAAGTTATAAAGAAATTTGTTAGAGATATAAAGGAAGGCAGCAGGGGACTAGCTTCTATATTCCCTAATATGAAGATACTGGACACCACAGACTACACCTTTAATGAAGCTCTAGCGAAGATCGCATTTAATAATTGGGATTTAATATTGATGCCCGATACCTGGTTTAAGAGAATTTCAATGACACCGGAAAGAGAATCATTATATGTTCAAGAACAATTAAGGTTATTGGAAGTATCGGAACAATATAGAGCTACAATAAGAGGTTCCAAAAGAAGCCAAACGGATTATGAGAAGAGAAAAGAGCAGCTATTGGCTAGACTTGCAGAACTTAGAAATTATTCTAAGCAGGATGGCCTATACTTTGAGGACTTGGGTATTGATGCAATATCTATGGATGAAGCGCAATCCGTTAAAAACCTTGTAACATCTGTAAAAGGCGCAGATTTAGGAATGTCTGCTACACCTTCACAGGTAGCACTAGACTTCAACATGAAAGCAAAATACGTTATGGAAAAGAAAAACGGTAAAAACATATTCCTGTATACTGCAACACCTGTTAGTAACAGTATGTTGGAGATATATGGACTACTCCAAAACATAGCACCGCAGGAATGGTTAGACCGTCACATATTCACACCGGATGATTTTGTTAGTTCTGTAGTGGATAATTCCCCGACAATTGGTATAACTACTTCTAATGAGGTAGGAACAATTAAAAAAGTAGATGGCTTTATAAATATAGACGATCTAAGAGGTTTGTTCAGAAAGTACGTTGATTACAGGCCATTTATAGAAGGAGCTGTAATACCGGATGTTGAGGAAACTAGATATACTGTTGATATGACAGATTGGCAACGTAGATTTTTTAAGGATATTCTTGATAGATTAAAGGCAATTAAGGACAAAAAACCTAGAGAATTGCCAAGTGGAAATTTGGACAATATAATGACAGTGTTACATGATGCCCGTAGTGCTTCAGTTTCACCTTCAATGGTTACAGGAGTATTGCCTACCCTCGAAAACTCCCCAAAGGTTGCTATGGCTATTGATGTTGCAGCAAAAATATACAAGGAAACAGGAAAGAATCAAGTTATATTCCTGGGGGATGATTATGGGGAAAAGATGCTGGGTAAGAATAACCTCCATAACTTCATAAAGAAAGAGCTTGTAAAAGCCGGAATACCGGAAAAGGAAATAGTTATTGTCAATGGGCAGATTAACTCAAAGCCTGAGAAAAAGCTTGAGATACAGGATGCTTTCAACGATGGTAAATACAAGGTTATTATCGGTACTTCGGACACTATTGGGGCCGGGATGGACTTACAAGAAAACACAGTATCTATGATTAACATTGATATTCCTTGGACACCTACAGATGTTACTCAACGTAGGGGAAGAGGTGAAAGGCCCGGCAACGTGAATAAGCTTATAGGTAATATCAACTTCTTTACCAGGGGTTCATATGATGCGTGGAGCGCAAATATCGTAGGTATAAAAAAGAAGTGGCAGGACCAGCTTTTAGAAGGTTCCGGAGACAGTGAAAATGGATACTTGCAGAACCAGGATAATGACAATTACGATATTGACACTATCATGGCAGAATTGATGGAGGACCCGGTAGAAAAAGAGCAGCACAATCTTTTAGCTGAAAGAAGATTGATAACCGGAGAAATAACTTCCCTTAATGAATCCTTAAAGTCTGTTGAGAAGCAGATTGCTGATGTTGAAGGGGGTATATCAGAGAGGGAAACAAAAATCAAAGGCTATCAAGAAGAGCTTATTAAAAAGCCGGACGGAAAACTTGCCCCAATGCAGATAGAAAAGCTTTCTAAGACCATTGAAAGCCTTACATCCGAATTGAGTGAGCTGGGGGATAAAAAGGATGGTATTGTTAGCGGAATAAAGCTGAAAGAGGATGAATTGCAAGCCTTTGAGCAATCAGTGGCAGGCAGACTTCAAGCAGCAGAAGCTAAAAGGGGAAAGCCGACAGCAGTAAGCAAAGAGAAAAATGACACTGGCGCATTGGTTAAGAAGTTAAGGGAAACCAATAAAGTGCTGCCAAAACCAAAGGAAGTACCTTCACAGTTCCAGGGTGAAGAACCGAAAAGCCATGGAGGTATCTATGTAGGGAACAGGAACCGAAAGGTTACAGGGAATGAGTTTGAAAACCCGACTATAGAAGCACGTTATAAATCTTCTCATGGAATAGCTAGAGAAGCATGGTACACAAAGATAATTGATGGAATAAAAGAGTTTTATCATATGTCAACCAGGACATTCAGAGAGCTACCAGAGAATACCCCGGAATTTGCAGAAGCTATCAAAGAGATTTTGCGAATGGAGAACCATGGGAAATTAGCCGCTAGTGAAACTATAAGAATATTGAAAGATATAAGAAAAAATCTTACACCGGAAGATTTTGATATGTTCAATAGGTATGTATTGGTTAAGGACTTAGCGGAAGATGTATCAAACGGCCTGGATTTACCTTTAGGCTTTACCCCGGCAGACGTACAAAAGGAGCTTGTTAAACTCGATAATAAGCTTACACCGGAAGTAAAGACAGCCTTAAAAAAGAGATCTGATTATTGGGGAAAGATTAGGCGAGATTATATTGCAGCTATGCGTGACATTGGAATTGATATGTCTAAGAGATTCACCAAGGATGATTATTTTAGGCACCAGGTATTGGAGTATATGAACGAAAAGAACAGTAATGCGGTGGAGTATTCCGGAACCGAAGCTAGACCTGACCTTTCCAGAGGACACTTGAAGGAAAGGAAAGGCTATGAGGGAGACATTAATACCGATTACCTCCAAGCAGAATACCAAGTAATGTCACAAATGTTCCATGACATAAGGCTTGCAAAGAGCTTAAAAGTTTTCATAGACAACTATGATATATCTGCAAAAGTACATGAGGAAGCCAGGAAAGTAGCAGAATCAACCGGAGCAATAGTTGATTGGCATGATTTTATTCCGGAAGGATATGCAACTTTCCAGCTTAGACAGGGCAGAGCTTTCTTCCAGACAATGGGCCTGGCACAAAAGGCAATAGATGAGTTGCTTGCTGCTATACCGGAAAGCATAGAAATTAATGTTGATGATGTAAGAAAAATCCTAGCTGTAGGCCAGAGATACAAAGAATATGTTATGAAGCAGGAGCTTGTTGATAAGCTGGGTAGGATGCTAGAGATAAAGAAAGAAAATATAATCTCCAAACTTAACCGAAAGGCTTTGAACGCCTTTAAAGCCTGGGTAACAGGGATAAATCCGGAATACTTTGTAAAATTCAACATAAGAAACTTCACCGGAGACTTAGACAGGGTAATCATGGCAGACCCTAAGATACTGAAATATTTACCAAAGGCTTTAAATGATGTAACAGCAGCATATATAAAAAATAAGTTTTCGCCGGAATTATTACCATATTGGGACAAAGGCGGTTTTGAAAATATGCAACTGCCCCAGGAGTTAGGGGACGTAAACAAGATGTTCCCGGAACTATTCGGCAAGGAAAATTTGAAAAATCCTGTAAAGTTTGTCTTGCGTGGTATCAATGGTTTCAGCAATTGGAGAGAATCACTTTTAAGGTATGCCGCATATCTGTACTATCTGGAAAAGTATCAAAAAGGTGAACAGGTATACTATGGCCCGGCAAAGTATAACATGATAGCAGGCTTAAAAACCAATGAGGATAAAGCTTTTGAAATGCAAAATTACGCAGTAGGAGCTTATAACAGGGTAAGCGAAACCGGAAAATTCATTTCAAAATACCTAATACCATTTTTCAGATTTATGGAGCATAACTTTAGAGCTTATGTCAACGCTGAAATAAACAGTGTTAGGCCAAGCATAATTAAAGAACAGCTTAATGCTAAAGGGAAAAAGGTAAATGCAGGCAATAAGATATTCCAGGGGAGCAAAAACTTTACCAGACAAAATGTACTGGCCCTTGCATTGACAGCAATAATCTTCGCCTGGAACCAATTGAGATACCCGGACGAGGACGAGGATTTACCGGATAACGCAAAAGAGCAGCCACATGTCAATTTAGGCTATGACAAGGACGGGAAACCTGTTTATTTTACAAGGGTAGGTACATTAGGTGACTTTTTGGAATGGTTCAAAGACCCACTTAATAAGGTTGCAAGTGGATTTAACCCACTATATAAAACTCCGGCAGAATTAGTAGCAGGAAGAAGTGTATTCCCGGACGTGCGTAATCCTTCAACTATCAGAGACAAAAAGCTATATGGCTTCAAGGCTTTAGGTGTTGAGGATGTGGGAAGAAAGATACTTGGACTTCCAGAGAATAAAACCGGAACAAAGGGCCTGCCGAATTTGTTTATATATAAATCTGATCCGGAAGCAACTGCATATCAAAAGACACTAGACTTAAAGGCACAATTTGAAACAGATACGTTAGGTAAGTCCCAAACAGCAGCATATAATCAAAGTCCGAAGAGTAATGCCCTGTATAACTATAAGCTTGCTCTGAAGTATGAAGATGGAGCTGCAGCAGAAAAGTTTTTACAGAAGTATTATGACCTGGGAGGGACAGCAAAAGGACTTAAAACTAGCTTGAGTAGCCTGGACCCACTATACGGTTTATCTCAGGATGAACAATGGCAGTTTTATGGTTCTTTAACAGATAAACAATTTAAAGACTTACAGAAGGCCATAGACTATTATAATGATTTGTTAAGAAGATAGGCCGGATATACAAGAAAACTCATCCATGCTATATTTTAACCAAAAGGGGATTTATTCCAATTGGTGGGGTGCTGCATGGATGAGTTTTTAACTTTGTTATTAAATAATAAAGATTATATATTCCTTGTTTTGTTCGTGTATATGCTTTTTTACGTTCTCAAAACTAATGGAGAAAGGGAAAAGAAGTATCAAACTGTCATTGAACAATTAAC
>JAUZPR010000168.1 GCA_030705825.1 Bacillota bacterium
GCCTCTTTTAGAGGTTCGTAGCTGCTGTAATCGAGTTTTCCCCCATTACGCAGAACAAAAAACATATATGCTGTAACATCGGCTCTGAAACCTTTTGCTGCCGATTCGGTAATTCCTATCTGTTCCTCGATTGAACGCATGAATTTTTCATCGGGCTCCAATTCCTCGCCTGTATTCCTGTCCTTTATCTTTGTCCTGTTGACATAAGCTTCGGAATGGTCCAGATAATTGTTGAAAAGGCTCTCTGCCTGTTCCCTGTACCCATGAATAAACGCTTTTGTTATCTCCTTTTCCAGGGTTTTGTTATACTCTTTTCTTATAAGATCCTGAATAAACCTCAGGTAACGTTCTTTTTCCTCTTCCCCGACAGACAATTCCTTAACTGCCTTGACAAGTGATTCCATTATGGAAATGGGGTTGATACAATTGAATTCGGACTCTGAAAGTGTCGTGTCAATAGCTTTCATAATAAATCTGGTTGATATGCCGTTCATACCTTCTCTTGGCGCTTCATCATGCAGTTCAAAAATATCCACCTTGCGCGTTGATCCTTTTTCTATTATCTCTTCGCCGTTATATATTTTAAGCTTTGTAATGGGGTCCACCTTGCTTGATGGCGTAAGTCTGGTTAAAATTGCAAACATTGATGCGACCTCTATTGTATGAGGTGCAATATGGGCTTTGAATCTACTCTTTTTCAATATCTTTTCATATATCTTGATTTCTTCATTGAGTTCGAGACAATACGGAACTTCGATTTTGACAATTCTGTCCAGTATAGCTTCATTGGTATGGTCGGATTTGAATTTGTTCCATTCGGCTTCGTTTGAATGTGCAAGAATAATACCGTCAAAATAAATCATAGGGCCTTTGCCGGGTGAAGGGATGGATTTCTCCTGGGTTGCGGTTATCATTGTATGAAGGTACTCGGTTTCATTCTTAAAGACTTCGATAAATTCTACTATTCCCCTGTTACCTACATTGAACGCACCGTTCAGAGATAGTACCCTCGGATCATCCTCAGGATACAGATCAATCTTGGAAATATCTACTGAGCCTATAAGGACAGAAGTATCCTGATTATTCGGGTCTACCGGCGGAACAACTCCTATCCCTTTTCTTGCCCTCATGGAGAAACCTGTTGTCTCTACCGGGAACCTCTCATATTCACCGTCAAATTCATTTTTAAGCCTGTAACGGCAAACAGGACACAGATCCCCCTCGATTTTAATTTTTAATATTTCTTCAAACTTATCCCTTAAATGCTTGGGTATAAGATGCAGGGGTTCTTCCCGCATTGGGCATCCCTTTAATGAGTATACCGGCTGACTCGCTTCCAATGCTCTTTTTATGGCTTCCATCAGTGATGACTTTCCTGAACCGACAGGTCCGACAAGGTAGAGCACCTGCCTGGATTCTTCACCTGCCATGGCAGCAGAATGAAAATAACTGGCTATTTTCATGATGGTCTTATCTATACCAAAAAAATCATCCTCAAAAAATCTATATTTTTTAATCACATCATTGCCATATATTCTTCTGAGTCTTGGATTTTCATCGGTTCTTATAACTTCAATACCCGGCGTTGTAATAAGGTCATAAAGCCTTTGATGAGCAAGCATGACAAGCTCCGGATTGTTTTTTATCTTTTCCAGGTAATCAAGGAATGTGCCCTCAAAATGCCCATTTCTTCTTTCTTCTCTGTCCCTTTGAATCAGGTTGGAAATATCATTTCCTGTCATCTTAAACTGCCTCCTTTGATTTTTGCAAATTAATAAATCTCCCTGATATGATAAACGGCAAGTATTTTATAACTGTAGCTTAATCTTCAAAATGTATGTCCGGCTTACGGGACATAATGTTTATCGTTATATTTTCATAATATTAAAAAAATGGATTTATATTACCTGTTATTTAAATTAAATTGAAATCTTTTTTTGTGCCGGACCTGTCATTCCATATCTTTCATGCTGTTAAAAACTGTAGTCATGCTATAATTTTATTAAGGAAGGAGTGGTGAAATGAGTGTACCTGCTGCAAAAATACGTAAAACAGCTTATATCTCATCGGCGATTCTTGCAGGTATTCTTGTTTTTCTATTTCAAACCTGTTTGAGTTTAAGTGCTGTGCAGTTAAGCAACAGCTTTCACAAGGAACTGTTTGAAAAGCACAGTATTTACAGTCATGTAAGTGATGTTATAAGCAGTTCCATGGACAGCTACCTGAACTCATTGAAAAAAAGCTCTCCCGAAGAATACAGTCAGCATTCCGAGATCTTTGACATGCTAAACAAGTCAACTACACCGGATATGATTTCTAAAAACCTGGATTCGATCAGCAACGGTCTTTTTGATTACTTTACCGGTAAAACCTCCTTTCTGCCCGACCTGTACCTGAACTCACAGAAGGTCTCATCAAACGGTTATATTCAAAAAGATCCTTCTGCCATAGCCGGAATAGGAAAAATCAATCTGAATGCCGTTCTTCTTTATATTAATAGAAACGACATAGTCAATTACCTCGCTTTTATCAGGTTTGTTTATTATGCCGTAAAACAGGTTGAAAACCTTAGTCTTATGTTCCTGATTTTTGCAGTTATTATTGCCGTTGTTCTATGCAAAAAGGCTCTGGAACTTTTAAAATGGTTTGGTATTGCTTTAACTGTATACGGAATATTAAGCCTGCTTTCGGGAATAAGCCTGTTCATATTTAAGAACCTGATACTTCCTTCCGGTATATCTCCCATAGCAATGTCGCTGCCGCTTCCCCGTGATGTAATACTCTCATATATCAGGGATTGCTTAACCCCTGCCATTATTATCATGTCTGGTGCAGCGGTTATCTGTTTTGTAATATGGGCAGCATTAAGAAAAATAACAGGTAATTTTTCCAGGCCGGCAGTCCCGGAAAACATTGAAAATAAATATACCCCCAGCAGCAACAGAATTCTGAAAGTTACAGTATTTTCATTAATATGCGTGCTTATGGCCAGTATCACATTTTTTAAAGTACATACCATTACAAGGGATTTTGAATCCAATGATTTTTCTTCTGTTATTTATAAAATAAGGAATGTAAGTACTTCAACCAAAGTAATTGCTGCCAGCGGCGACACAATTTACATGCTTCAGATAAATCTGGTAGACCAGAATGATAACAAACCCGTTCCAAATACAAAAATAAATATCAGCGGTAAGTCATCGGTCAATAATCAAACATACAATGAGACAGGGAAAACAGATTTCTCGGGCATTGCAAAATTTTATCCGGATAAAGGATCGTACTACCTTAGCTTTTTAACTGAAGATTTTCCTTCTCAATTTGTTATGCCTTCTCCTGTTTTTATAGAACTTAAGACTGCCGGCACTACAATTATGACAGTCAATCTCAAGCCGAATGAAATAGATAACCCATTAAGCTCGGGAATAATTGAGGTAGAAGTTTTAGACAGCAGAAACAAGCCCATTTCAGGAATAGAATTGTCAATAAATAATCCTGCGCCGTCGCTGGGACATCCTGACGCAGTACACGCATATACCGATTCAAGTGGCATTGCGGTATTTAAAATCAGTGAGGGTAGCTATAGAGCATTTTTCGAGGAAGCAAAGCTCCCATCAAAATATGCTCTTCCTGCTCAGATTGACGTTTCGGTCAAGGCTGATGAAACTACAAGATATGAAATCCGCCTGTCAAACAAATAAACATAGATATTTGGGATCAATTTTAAAGAGCTGTTGCATTTGCAACAGCTCTTGTTGTATAAATAATTTATCAATCGATGTTAGGAAGCTTCTTAAGGCTTTCTGCCACACTATCTTCAGAATAATCGATATCTTCAAGCTTACCGCTGAAATAATTGTCATAAGCCGAGAAATCAAAATAGCCATGTCCGCTCAGATTGAATAGTATTACCTTTTCGGTACCCTCTTCCTTAGCTTTTAAGGCTTCATCTATAGCAGCCCTTATTGCATGTGAGGATTCCGGTGCCGGAACAATACCTTCGGTTCTGGCAAACATTACTGCCGCATCAAATACTGCTCTTTGAGCAACAGCCTGTGCTTCAATAATTCCATCATGGTAAAGCTGGCTTACAATAGCGGATGCTCCATGATACCTTAAGCCGCCTGCATGAATTCCTGCAGGAACAAAATCATGACCGAGGGTATACATTTTTGTTATAGGTGCAACCTTGGCAGTATCTCCATAGTCATATGCAAATACACCCTTTGTAAGTGACGGGCATGCTGAGGGTTCTACTGCAACTGCTCTGAGCTTCTGCCCTTTAAACTTATCCATAAGGAACGGGAAGGTAATACCTGAAAAATTACTTCCTCCGCCGCAGCAGGCAAATATTACGTCAGGGTATTCATCTATCATTTCAAGCTGTTTTTTTGCTTCCTGTCCTATAACCGTCTGATGCATGCAAACATGGTTAAGAACGCTTCCCAGTGCATAATTTGTATCGCTGTGGGTTGCCGCATCTTCAACAGCTTCGCTTATGGCTATTCCAAGACTTCCCGAACAATTAGGGTCACGCTCGAGTATTGCTCTTCCCGAATTGGTCAAATCTGTCGGACTGGCATATACATCTGCTCCGAAGGTTTGCATGAAGGAACGTCTGTATGGCTTCTGCTGATAGCTTACCTTAACCATATAAACTGTACAGTCCAAGCCAAATCTGTTGCACGCAAGGCTTAGAGCACTACCCCATTGACCTGCACCGGTTTCTGTTGAAAGGCGTTTTATACCTGCAGCTTTGTTATAATATGCCTGCGGTATTGCTGAATTCAATTTATGACTTCCGGTTGCATTTGAACCTTCATATTTATAATATATCCTTGCCGGAGTATCCAATTTCTTTTCAAGAGCCCTTGCCCTATACAGTGGGCTTGGTCTCCACTGGCGGTACATTTCCCTTACTTCCTTTGGAATATCCACAAATCTATCGGTAGACATTTCCTGCATAATCAATTCCATAGGGAATATAGGAGTCATATCGTCCGGCCCTGCAGGTTTTCCTGTCATTGGGCTATAATAAGGTGCCGGTTTATTGGGCATATCTGCTACAATATTGTACCACTGCTTTGGAATCTCGTTTTCGTCCAGAAGGACCTTGACAACGTCATTTTTACTCAGCTTGCTCATCTTTCTCATCTCTCCTCATCTAATTTAATTTTAACTCCAACTAAAGATATTGTTGATTCTAATTCAACACATTTTCTTCCTTTTATTAGCTGTAAAATTATTTTATAGGAAAACTTCTATAATTACAATATAAATTGTTCATTTTTTCAAACAATTTATTGAAAATACTGTCTAAATAAAAAAATAAGGCAGAGATTTTCCGCCTTATTTCTAGGGTTATTTTATTATTCACTTATTTTGTCACTGGAATTTGCACTTCTGTCAGATAATTATCAGGATTGCTTTCGTTCCAGGGTCCCTTATGGGTGATTTGCCGTGCCAGCCCCGTAACTTCATATCCGTTTTCTTCTATCCAATTGGCAAGAGTATTGTAACCGTTAGTTATGTTTTCATATTTTCCAGTAACTAATATACTCGCCATTAACGGTACTGCTTCTATTTCTCTGAAGGTAATATCATTTCTGCTTTTCTGGAGTTCATCCACACACATTACAACTTCCACATCTACATTTGATTCCTTGTATTCCCCATCATGATATATTGCAAAACACGGAGGCATACACTTAATTCCATACTCAGATGCAAGTTTGCCGAGTTTTTCCCATAGAATTCCTTCCATGGCATACACGGGTATTCTTTCACGTACCGAAGCAACTTTATATGAGGGGACACTTTTTACTGAAATTTCATAATTCATAAAAACACTCTCCGTTTCAATTGATTTGATCGTTTTCTCGATCCTTTCGAGCTTGTTATTTTCAAAGGCAATGGTACTGTTTATCTCAAGCTTTTTTCCCTCAAGATACCCGATCAATTGAGCGCCGTTGGTGTTTTCTTCCATAATCATGGCTATTTCAGCAGCAAGAAAACCCATATCCCGTAAGGCAACAATCCTGTTCAGCCTTGGTATCTGTGCTGCCGAATAAAAACGGTAGCCGGTAAACCTATCCACCCTACTTGGTTTCAACAGGCCAAGTTCATCATAATATCGCAGCATTCTGACAGACACTTGTGTAAGCTTGGAAAAATCACCTATTTTAAACATTGCCTCACCCTTGAAAATAAAATTATAATCCGGATTATGCTTTTATCCTAAACCCTGACATAATGTAAGAGTCAATATATTTTTTAATTTTTTAAATTTGAGTTTAAGTCAGAAATTTACCTGAAAATATGTATATAGTCCTGTAACCCTGTCGCGTCTGCTATAGTCAAACAGTAGTATACAACTGTCCTTTTCATAAATTTCATTCACAGAAGTTATATCATGTCTGAATAATTCGAAATGGACCTGTTTATAAATTTGTACAGGTGGCAGTCCCTTATATTCCGGCAGATATTTTTCGATGTACTCAGAATTCTTCAGGAAATTCAGGCATTTGTCTTTAAACCCCGGTTCATAATTCCTTGCAAGACAGACCGGCAGATTGCCCGAGCTGTCGGATGAAAGGAAGTCCAGCTTCATAAGATCCCTTATGTATGAATTCCTGGTACTGAAGTTTTCTTCAATATAATCCGTCAGAACATTATAAAGCTCCCTTGCAGCCAAAGGGCGCTCCAGATAACCATTTTTAATATTGTATTGCGCAAAGGAACGGTAAAATTCAAACGCAGAGGAAAAAAATCCGGAGGTTATGTATAGAAGGGTCTTTATAAAGCGTCCCTTGTTATAATATCTTTCAAC
>JAUZPR010000169.1 GCA_030705825.1 Bacillota bacterium
AGCCAGCAGTAATGAATACAGAAATGTAATGCCCAATTATCTGCTTCAATGGGAAATGATCAAATGGTCGCTGGAAAGCGGCTGTGAAATATATGATTTCAGAGGGGTTTCAGGTGATCTTGATGAGAGCAACCCCCTGTACGGACTCTATAAGTTTAAAAAAGGCTTTAACGGTAAATTTACCGAGTTTGTCGGTGAAATGGATTATGTATTCAAACCACTGATCCATTTTGCAGTTGAAAAAGGCGAAAAATCATTCAGGGAAATGAGGCGCCGCCTTTTGACAAGAGGAGAGAAAAAAGCAGTTAAGAGTGAAGAGTGAAGAGTTTTCTGTAGGGGCGATCATTGATCGCCCGTTAAATGTTATCGGGGGTAATTCACATGAAAAAAATGGTTATAGAGAAAGAAAAGCTCAAGCACAATCTTGATATCATAAAAAACATGACAAGCTCTACTATAATAGCCGTTCTTAAGGGTAACGGGTATGGTCTTGGAATACTGGACTATGCAAGGTTCCTGACCGAAAATTCCGTTAACTATTTTGCCGTCTCCGAATTGGACGATGCTATTTTATTGAGAGAAAGCGGGTTTGAAAGCAAGATACTTCTGCTGACATCCACAAGTGTTGAAGAGGAAGCCGAAGCAATAGTCAAATACAACATAATGCCTACCGTAGGCTCCCAAAATTCGGCTTTGGCAATTAATGAAGCAGCAAAAAGACTTGATAAGATAGCAGATATACATCTAAAAATTGATACAGGCTTTGGACGTTTCGGTTTTCTCTGGGACAAATGGGATGAAATATCTGAATTTCTTAAGGATTTGAAAAACATAAGAATTGAGGGCACCTATTCACACCTTTCCTTTCCTTTTGAGAAAAAACCCAAAAGTACTCATATACAATTTGAAAAATACAGAAAGTGTATTGACGGCTTGAAAGCAAACGGGATCAACCCCGGAATTCTTCATATAGCAAACTCCTGTACATTTTTAAGGTTCCCGTCCATGCATCTGGATGCGGTCAGGATAGGCTCTGCCCTGCTTGGAAGGATTCCTATAGAAAACAGATACGATTTGTATAAAATAGCTTACTTGAAATCAAATATAGTAGAAGTTAAAGACTTGCCAGCCAACCATTTTATAGGCTATGCCAACACCTTCAAGACCAAGAGGCCCACAAGGATAGGCATTGTGCCGGTCGGGTACATGGATGGCTACGGGGTGGAAAAGTCAAGGGATACCTTCAGATTCAGGGATATTTTAAGATATGTTTATCATGATCTCAAAACCTTCAAAAAGAAAATTTATATAAAGCTTGGTGATAAAAAAGCTGTGCCTGTACTGGGAAGAATCAGCATGTTCAATATAGTAGTGGATCTCACCGGAACCGATGCAAAATTGGGTGATGAAGTCTTTATGGAAATAAATCCGATACTTATTGAAAGCACGGTTAGAAGAGAATTTATATAACCATAGGAAATTAATATAAAAGGGGCTTATTAGCCCCTTATTTGTTAACTGTCATTCTTTCACATAACATTTTGTAATTTCCCCGATATACATCCTGTGATAATCCTTTTGCGGATATAATTTTTCTATATCCAGGTCTAGAAAATTTCCCGGGATCAAGTCCTGATAATATATTTTTTTGCATTCGATTACCAGCCTTGCTTCGTCGAAATACACACTACCATTGTCGCTTTCAACCGGAGTGAGCCCTGTTTCAGCTGCTTTGTCCACATCCCTGCCCGATTTTGTTCCGCAGAAATTCAGAGCGTTCCTATACTTTTCATCAAAGAAGGTTAATGTAAAGCTGTCGTTCTTTTCTACAAATTCATAGGTATATCTATTGGGTCTTATTGTGCAAAAGCATGCCATCTTCCCCCAAATTACACCGAAGCCGCCCCAGCTGGCTGTCATTGTGTTATATTTCTTCTTATTACCGGAAGTAATAAGCATCCAGTCTTTACCTACAAGTTTAAAAACATTGTCGGTAATTTGTTCGGGTTTTATTTCAACAAATCCGTTCATAATCAATTCACCTTTCATTTTAATCTGTATGACTTCACCTTATCTGTCCGTTGCCGAAAATAATATATTTGGTAGTTGTAAGCTCCTTCAAACCTAAAGGTCCCCTAGCGTGCAGCTTCTGATTGCTTATGCCTATTTCGGCACCAAATCCGAACTCAAAACCGTCGGTAAACCTTGTGGATGCATTTACATAAACTGCAGCAGCATCAACCTCCTGATGGAACCTTCTTGCCTTATTGTAGTCATTTGTAATTATTGCTTCGGAATGCCTGGTACCATATTTATTTATGTGCTCAATAGCTTCATCTATTCCGCCGACTACCTTAACAGCCAGTATATAATCAAGGTACTCGGTAGACCAATCCTCTTCGGTAGCAGGTTTTGCATCACTGAATAATGCTCTGGTCTTTTCGCAGCCTCTTATCTCGACATTCATGTCTTTTAAAGTTTTTAGTGCTTTGGGCAGGAATTCTGCTGCAATTTTTTCATCTACCAATAAAGTCTCGGCGGCATTACAAACTGCAGGTCTGCTGGTTTTTGCATTAACTATGATCCTTTCTCCCATTTCGAGATCACCGTCACAATCCACGTATACGTGACAGTTACCTGTACCTGTCTCTATGACAGGTACGGTGGCATTCTGGACTACTGTCTGAATAAGCCCTGCGCCGCCTCTTGGTATAAGTACATCTATATATTTGTTTAATTTCATCATTTCAACTACTGTTTCTCTTCTGGTATCCTCAATAAGCTGCACTGTTCCTTCAGGCAAACCACTTTCCTTTAAAGCTTCACCTATTACCGCTACTATAGCCTTATTGGAATTTATAGCTTCACTTCCGCCCCTAAGTATGACAGCATTGCCTGATTTAAGGCATAATCCTGCCGCATCCGCCGTCACATTAGGTCTGGCTTCGTATATTATCCCAATTACACCTATCGGAACTCTCTGCTGCCCGATTTGAAGCTCATTGGGACGTTTCCACATTGTAATTACTTCTCCGACAGGATCGGGCAATGAAGCCACCTGATACAAGCCCTCAGCCATTCCTGCAATTCTCTTGGGATTTAAGCTTAGCCTGTCTATCAGAGCACCTGACACGCCTTTACCTTTTGCATTTCCCACATCTATTTCATTTGCAGCTATTATATCCTTTTCTTTTTTTATGAGTAATTCAGCTATTTTCATAAGTGCCTGGTTTTTCATAATGGTTGAGGTATTCGCAAGCTTGTAGGATGCTTTTTTTGCACTCTCAGCTTTTACCATCAGTTCGTTCATCACAATTCACTCCTTTTCCTATAAACAGGGTTCCGACATCATTTCCGTCCAATATGTCAATAATCAGATCAGGATTGTTCCCGTTTGCTATAACCATATCTATTCCGCTGGTACTTGTAATTTTGGCTGCCGAAAGCTTTGTTGCCATACCGCCGGTGCCGCGTTTGGTACCTGCCCCGCCTGCACATTTTTCAATTTCAGGCGTAATTTTTTCAACAACCGAAATTAATTTTGAACAGCTGTTTTTCTTGGGATCACAATCATAGAATCCGTCTATATCGGATAATATGATAAGCAGATCGGCACTTGTAAGCTGAGCTACTATTGCAGATAAAGTATCATTGTCTCCAAATACCCTTTTATGTCCGTATTCTATTTCCTCGACCGAAACCGAATCGTTTTCATTCACAATGGGTACAATTCCTTTTTCCAGAAGTGTATCAAAAGTATTTTTGACATTCTGTCGTGTATTCAAATTTTCAACAACATCTCTTGTCAAAAGTATCTGTCCGACTATATGTCCGTATTCAAGAAAGAATTTACTGTAAATGTGCATGAGTTCGCACTGCCCTACGGCAGCCACTGCCTGCTTTTCTCTCAACGTTTTGGGCTTTCCCTTGAGCTTCAGCATGCCCACCCCTACACCTATGGCTCCTGACGTAACCAGTACAACCTCCTTGTTCCGGTTCTCCAAGTCCGAAATAACCCTGGCCAGCCTGTCAATCCTTGAGAAATTCAGTTTTCCGGTATCATAGGTTAAAGTGGACGTACCGACTTTTATTACGATTCTTTTAGAACTGCTCAGCTTTTCCCTTGTATTATCCATAAGGACCCCTTAAGTATAACTTTTTATTTAAATTGCCTTGTTAGCAATATTAACCTTTGGATTATTATACATCAACAAAATTACAATTTCCATAGAACATAGTCTTAAAAAAAGATTTGTACTGCCCCGGGCATATAAAAAGACCCATGTAATGAGTCTTTAATCTGCATCCTGCGGGATACTTCCGCTATTATCCGGAATAGTAGTACCATCAACATCAGTACCCATATCCTGCTGATCATCTTCAACGCTACTTTGCAAGCTGTCCTGCTGTGTACTGTCATCCTTACCTTGACCTGTCGAATCCTGCAGGGTATCCGTATGCTGGTCCGTTCCATCCCCTGAAGTACTATCCGAAGGAACATCCAACAGACTGTTATCCGGCAGTTCATTTGTAATATCACCTGCTGTATTCTGATTATCGTCATATGTATTATCCTGCATATCCGATTGTGAATTGTCATCACCCGAAACAACCGGATTATTTATGGTCACATCATTCTTATAAGGTGGGTCCTCGCTGTACGCCTTCATATTATTAGCAGATATTACTGCATAATCATATCCTATTAAAAAGCCTATTATGAACAAGCTGGTAAAAAGAAAGAACAGCTTGCTTTTAATAAATTTTTTTATCATTACACTCTACCTCCGAACACCTATAGATAGAGTGTTTACATCAAAAGGAAAAATTATACGGAGTTCTATAGGGGTGAAAGCTTAATACTGCCCCATGCTCCAAGCTTTTCTCCCACAATAACCAAAGCCCCTTCTATTCCTTCTATCCCGGAGACAAATTCAAGAGCTGAAGAAATGTCATCCGCGCTTTTCACCCTGTTTCCCAATGCTGTTGCCGCAGCATCGGCCAAAAAGGTATTTTTTGAAATAATTACTGCAGCATCGGCCTTTCCAAAGCTTAAGGAATGACCTATCGTACCTGATGAAGTGCAAATTCCCATGGGGGTCATTTCAGGACTTATCTCCAAAGCAATTTTCTCACTTAAAGGGGATTTTCCCGCATAAATACCCACTTTGCGGACTGTTCCGGTTTTTATGAAAATATCTCCGCCGTTTTCAACAATGATGTCCTCCGAATAAGCAAGCAACTCATTTCCAACCATTTCAGAGATTGCTCCCGCAACAGCCGCCATAGGTCCAACCCCGGCTTTTTTGGCCGCTTCACACATGGCTTTAATAATGTATGGCGCCTGCTGTGAGGCTTCAATAGGTTCAAGGCTTGTTAAAAATTCAGGGTGGAGCCCTATATATTCTTCAATTTGCTTACGGTATTTTTTGATGGGTTCAAGGGCCTCCTTGTATAAATTGCGTGAAGCCCCGATGCACAAGTCTGTTTCTAGAACACAAACATCAAAGAATTCAAGATTGATACCCTTAAAAAGGTTACGGTAGGTACGTTCCTGATACATAAGGTTCTCCTTTACAGGTTCGGAGTTAGGAGTTAGGAGTTAGGAGTTAGGGGTTAGGGGTTGGGGGTTAGGGGTTGGGGGTTCATAGTTCGGAGTTCAAAGTTAAAAGCTGGTTTTTAAGATTAATATCCATCCCCGGAACCCCTATTAAAACGGGCGATCAATGATCGCCCCTACAACAACTGTCAACTGTCAACTGTCAACTGAATTACACGCTTACATTCATTACATTCAGCGGGCATGCCTTCACGCAAAGCTCGCATACAAGGCATTTTTCCTTATCAAAGGTGAGACTCCAATCCTCCCGGTTCATTTCCAGTGCTCCAGACGGGCACACAGCCGTACAAGCACCGCAGTGAACACAATTGTCCTCCTGCCATATGATTGTCCTGTTGAATAATTTATATTGTACTCCTTCGGATTCAATATAATTTAAAGCTTCCTCGAGTTTATCATCCTCGCCCCTGATATCAAGTATCAGTTTCCCAACCTTATTTAAGCTGATGTCTGCATGCAGGATATTTACCTCAAGATCATAGTCCTTTATAAGGTGATAAGTTATAGGCTTGGCTATTTCATTTGCAGGATAATACAGTAATATCTTAATCGTTTTCACTGGACTGCCCCCTAATTTCCAACTTGTTTATTTTATTTGACGCCGGCAGTGATGCAACCGGCTGGGATACAAGGAATTCTCCGCTTTGTATCTGTTTTTTCAGCAGCTGTGCGATTTCTCTCGCCTTTTTCAAGCTGGACATCGGTGCCGTCGGTACTGATTTGCCATTTAATTCCACCCTGCCGCTTCTAAGCTCCGCATATGAAACTTTTCCAAGTACCGGCCTAGGGCCTTGATAAACGCTGTAATCGTATATGTTTGTAAATATGTCGCTATCCCTGACTGCAGTAAATTTCAACATATCCTCATCAAGAATCGGAATCGGAATGCCCACTCCTACAAACATTGTAACACCATATTTTTCAAACACTGCAGCCCTTATATACCTTGTATCCATTTGCTTTATGTCGCCTATCAGGGCTAAAGTACCTGCCGAAGCTAAAGGAACTCCATTTTCGCCCCTGGACTGACCGGGATTGTGCTGGGTTCCCTCCCATGCAACATAACCCTGTGCTCCTCCGATGAAAACTCTTGTGCCTATTCCGATAGTCCTGTACTCCGGATCATTTAGCAGCGGACTTAACTGTCCTGCAGTGCTGTAGGTTATATTTCCATTTTGGG
>JAUZPR010000017.1 GCA_030705825.1 Bacillota bacterium
ATCAAATTTTGTCTGTACATATGTAAATCCGTTAATTCTTGAAATAACCTGGGCAGCATCCTTTCCAAGTCCGTTGAGAATAACCTGCAAAGGTTCTTTTCTAACCTTATTGGCTGATTTTGCTATACCAATAGCACCTTCAGCTGCTGCAAAGGATTCATGGCCTGCCAGGAATGCAAAACATTTTGTTTCTTCTCTTAAAAGCATTGCTCCCAAGTTTCCGTGTCCCAAACCAACTTTTCTGTCATCTGCAACAGAGCCTGGTATGCAGAATGCCTGAAGACCTTCTCCGATAGCTTCTGCAGCATCTGCAGCCTTTTTGCAGCCCTTTTTGAGAGCTATTGCAGCGCCTGCGACATATGCCCAGCATGCATTTTCAAAAGCGATTGGCTGGATTCCCTTTGTGATTTCATAAGGATCAAAACCCTTATCCGTACACATTTTTCTAGCTTCCTCCAGGGAGGAAATACCATATTTGTTAAGTACGGCATTAACCGCATCTATTCTTCTTTCATAACTTTCAAACAGTGCCATAATCTATATCCCCCCTAAATTATTCATGCCTCGGGTCTATAACCCTGGCTGCTTCTTCATAACGTCCATATCTGCCTGTTGCCTTCTTAACTGCTTCGTTGGCATCTGTGCCTTTTTTGATCATATCCATCATTTTTCCAAGGTGGACAAATTCATAACCTATTATTTCATTGTTATCGTCTACAGCTATATGAGTTACATAGCCTTCTGCCATTTCCATGTATCTCGGACCCTTTGCCAGTGTTCCGTACATAGTACCAATCTGGCTTCTCAAACCTTTACCGAGATCTTCAAGTCCTGCTCCTATTGGAAGTCCGCCTTCGGAAAAAGCTGTTTGAGTTCTTCCGTATACTATCTGGAGGAATAATTCCCTCATTGCAGTATTGATTGCATCGCAAACCAGGTCGGTATTAAGAGCTTCAAGAATAGTTTTTCCGATAAGGATTTCTGCAGCCATTGCTGCGGAATGTGTCATACCTGAACAACCGATTGTTTCAACAAGAGCTTCCTGAATTACGCCATCTTTTACGTTCAATGTGAGCTTGCATGCTCCTTGCTGCGGAGCGCACCAGCCTATACCGTGTGTGAGACCTGATATGTCTTTAATTTCCTTTGCCTGAACCCATTTTCCCTCTTCCGGTATCGGTGCCGGGCCGTGATTAGGTCCTTTGGCGATACAAGTCATTTTTTCAACCTCAGATGAGTACATCATACTTTGACCCCTTTCCATTCTGATTTCTATTTTTATAACATAAAAGTTAATTTTGGCAGCTTTCATAAAACAACTCCTACTTTAAAATGGCTATTAAAGGAGGAGCCGGTTAGCCGCACATTTTTCATGAAAAAGATAGAATAATTTAGTAATCATTATACCATGCATTTTTTAATTGTTCTATACTTATAAGTATATTTTGATAAAAATTTGACGAAATTTACAACGCCCCATACTTGATAACATCCACATCACTCATGGTTACCAAGCCTTCCTTGACCATTTCCCTTACAACATCAAGTCCTTTTTCTATTTTTTCTTGTGTATCAACTGCTTCAACAATAATGGGCAGGCTTAACGCAATATCAAGTACTCTTGCAGAATGCAGCCTCTTTTCCTGTCCATAGCCCTCAATTCCTCTAGTAACGGTGACTCCCGCCAATCCTGCTTCCCTTAGTTTCAGAACCAGAGCATGGTACAGGTTGTGGCCCTTATACTTGGAATCTTCACTGACATAAATTTTCAAGAGCTTGCACTTACCATCAAGATTCATGGTTACCCCGCCTTTCCTAAAAGATATTCTTCAAGAGTTTGCCGGCTTCAATACCTATTATAAACCCTATTATTCCCAAAACCAATGACCCGAGAACATATTTGAAGGCACTTCCCTTTTCGTTTTCCTGGAAAAGATTAAAGCCCTCATACATAAAAGTCGAAAACGTAGTATAGGCCCCGAGAAAACCATCTGCAAAAAGAAGGCTTAAATCTCTGACCAATCCCAGGCTGTTAACCATACCTAATAGAAATGCACCGGTAATATTAATCAGAAATGTGGCAATAGGAAAAATAGTATCGGTTTTTTCAGAGATTACCCTGCCGATGCAATACCTTGCTATACTACCTGCCGCTCCGCCTATTCCTACAATAAGGTATTCCAATTAATCCACCTCACTGTCTTTTTCTTTTTGCTCATGAAATAATTTCGATAAAACTTCTCTTGAGAGTACAACACCCAAATAGGCTGCTGCCAATCCCAGTACTGCAGATATAGTTATGTAGGACACTGCTGAAAAATCGTCTCCATTTGAAAGAAGCTTGACAGTTTCCTTGCACAAGGTTGAAAAAGTAGTATAAGCCCCCAGAAAGCCTGTTGATATGCCTAATCTTATATTTGCATCAAAATTCCAGATTTCTAAGGCCAAAGTCAGGATCAACGCCAGTATAAAGCTTCCGCTGACGTTGATAATCAGTGTATTTAAAGGAATATTCCCTGTATAGCTGTAAATATGTACTCCTTCCAGCAAGAATCGGCATATGGCTCCCAAAGCTCCACCAATACTGATATAAAAGTATTTTTTCATTAGTTGCCGGCTGTCCTTTCGAATATTATTATGTATTATTTGATTATTTAAAATAAAAAACCCCTACAAATAACATCAAAGTTATAAGCAGGAGTCATCAGCATAAGCGCATTTAAAGGTGAACTCCATCACCTGAACAGCATGATAATTTTAACATAAATTATAAGTTCTTATCAATATGTTTTAGAAAATACGGAACGACGAGGGCATCGTTCCCTACGCCCATTGTTTATTGCCTCTGTATTAGAATTAACCTTCTCAGCTTTACCCGTTGCTAGGCTTTCTCCGCCCCCTATCAGGCCCTATCAGGGGGACCACGGGGGAGTAAACATTAAGAATATTCCTGAAATAAAAATTGGAGGAGTAGAACCCCGCCCCTACAAAATTACCAAATACCCTATTCGACCCATTCTACCTATTACCTATTCTACCCGCGTTTAGCAAATCCTTGGCAACTGATCCCCTACCAGCATGTCCACAATCCTGCTTCCGCCTGTTACCGTCTTTATGCTTACCCTGCCTGCCGGTTTGTCGGTAACTTCACCTATAATTGCCGCATTTTCGCCATATTTATTACTTTTCAGTGCTTTAAGAACATCATTGGCATGGCACTCAGGCAAAATAATTATCATCTTTCCTTCGTTAGCCATATATATGGGATCCATACCTAATAGCTCACACACCCCTGCAACCTCCTGCCTTACTGGGATTGCATCTTCATTTAGCTTGATACCCACGCCGCTCTGCCCGGCAATTTCATTCAGGGTGGTTGCAAGTCCGCCCCTTGTCGGATCTCGAAGTACATGTATATCCATAGTAATATTAAGAATATCTTCAACTATCTTGTTCATAGGAGCACAGTCGCTTGAAATTTCAGCATTTATATCCAGCTTTTCCCTTTCAAGAAATATAGAGCATCCATGATCTCCCATATTGCCGGTAATTATAATTTTATCCCCCGGTTTGGCATTTCTTCCGGAAACGTTTACACCCTCCGGAATAATACCTATCCCCGATGTATTTATAAATACCTTATCGGCAGCACCCTTCTGCACAACCTTGGTATCACCTGTTACTATCCTTACTCCGCACTCTTTTGCAGTTTCGCCCATCGAGCATACTATTCTTTCAAGCTCTTCAACAGGCATACCCTCTTCAATAATAAACCCACAGCTCAAGTAAAGCGGTTTTGCCCCTGCCGAAGCAAGATCGTTGACTGTTCCGCAAACTGCAAGCTTTCCTATATTACCACCTTTAAAAAACACAGGACTGACTACAAAGGAATCTGTAGTAAATGCCATCCTTCCGGCTTTAAACTCCAGGCAGGCCGAATCGTCCCCTTGCCCCAATATGTCATTTGAAAAGTATTTTTTAAATAAGTTATTTATCAGTTCATGAGTCATTTTGCCCCCACTGCCGTGAGCAAGAGTAATGATATCCACTATTCGATACCTCCAAATTTATAATATGCAGCGCAGGTACCTTCCGATGAAACCATACAGGCACCTACAGGATTTTCAGGTGTGCACTGTTTTCCAAAAAAGCCGCATTCTCTTGGTATCCGATTGCCTTTGAGGATTTCACCACATAAACATCCCTTAGGTTCCGAGGAGTCTTTTTCTTTAATTTCATACACAACCCGCGCATCATATTTCTTATATTTTTCCTTAAGTCCAAGCCCTGAAGCAGGTATATTGCCTATTCCCCTCCAAATTGCATCACAAGGCTCAAACACCTCATACATTTTACCCAGTGCTATAGGATTTCCTTCTTTTGTTACAGCCCTGGAATATTCATTAATAACAGTTGCTTTACCTTTATTCAAGCTGTCAATCAGCATAATGATTCCATTCAGCATATCCAACGGCTCAAAGCCTGTCACAATTCCCGAAATACCATACTCTTCGGCTAAACGCCAGTAAAGCTCGGTTCCGGTAATTGTACTGACATGGCCGGGATATAAATAGCCGTCGATTTTGACTTCACCGCTTACTGCCAAAATTTTCAGTGCTTCAGGCATAGTTTTGTTAGCCGTTAATATTGAGAAATTTCCAATCTGGTTTTCATACGCCTTTAAGACTGTCAGTGCAGTAACAGGTGTAGTTGTTTCAAAGCCTACAGAAAGAAATACTACTTTTCTGACCGGGTTTTCAGCAGCTATCCTGACTGCGTCAAGGGGTGAGTATATGATCCTTATATCCCTTCCGGCAGCTTTTTCCTTCAGAAGGGAGGATTCAGTTCCAGGTACTTTCATTAAGTCACCAAAGGTTGTAATTATCATTCCTTCAAGCCTTGAAAGTTCTATTGCGGAATCTATATAAGAAACCGGCGTTACGCAAACAGGGCATCCCGGTCCCGATATAAGACTTATATTTTGAGGAAGCAGACTTCTTATTCCGTACTTGAAAATGGCCATGGTGTGAGTACCGCAAACTTCCATGATCTTGACCGGGCGCCCCTTGTAAGAAGCTAAAACTTCAGCTGCCTGCCGTGCAAGGTCCGAGTTCCGGAATTCATCCATAAAATTATACATTAATGATCTCCTTCAGCTCCTTGAACAGATCTATCGTCTTAATAGCCTCGTCCTCATCAAGCTTTTGTATTGCACAGCCTGTGTGTATCAGAACATAATCACCTATTTGAATATCTTTAAGAAGTTCAAGGGAGACCTCTCTAGTCACTCCCAATATTTCTACAGTTCCGCTACCGTTTTCTATTTTTATAACCTTTCCGGGTACAGCCAGACACATAATTTTTCGCTCCTTTAAAATGAATAATAGTTCAGGGTTTATGGTTCGGAGTTCAGAGTTTGGAGTTCTGAATTAAGTTGTAAATTGCATCTGTTCTGAACTCACAACGCTGAACCCTGAACTTATTTTAGCACTTGGGTATACTCCTTGCAAGCGCCATAACAGCCTGTCCCAGAGATATTCCCCCATCGTTTGTCGGCACCTGGCTGTGGGTATATACCTCAAATTCCCGGTTTTCCAGAAGCTTAACAGCCTCTTCAAGCAAAGTTATGTTCTGGAACACTCCCCCGCTGAGAGTAACCCTGTTTAAGCCTGTAATACTCCTTATTTTCAAACAGCCCTGCGCAATAATTTCTGCTGCCGTATTGTGAAATTTCTTTGAAACTATACTTTTATCCTTATTAGCTTTCAGATCTTCTACTATTTCCTTAAATATCTTTTCAGCACTTATTTCAAACGATCCGCCAAAATCCAATATATCAAAATCGTACTTATCCGTGCATTTGCCATCTGCCTTGTATTCAAGTTCTATGGCAGCCTGGCCTTCATAATTTATAGACTCCCTTATACCCAACAATGCT
Source organism: Bacillota bacterium (assembly GCA_030705825.1). Classification (GTDB taxonomy): domain Bacteria; phylum Bacillota; class Clostridia; order Acetivibrionales; family JANLFN01; genus JAUZPR01. The sequence goes on from JAUZPR010000017.1 coordinate 5,939, forward strand.
GAGACGGCATCAAATAATCTTCCCGCACTCGAGGTACTCGGACTGTTTATATTTTTTTCAAGCATTTTAATAATAGTATCTATCTTACTTTTTTCAACACTCTTAAACAAATCAAGTTGATCTATTACCAGTACAGGGTTCTCAAAATAATCGCAAATATAACTTAGCGCCATTCTCCATGGTTCTTTTATGGCAGCCTCTCCTCCGGGCATTTTTACATATTTCAAATGACCTGCTCTTTTAAAATTGCAAAAGTCCCCATAAAAAAATTCTCCGCCCCATATGTTACCGTCTTCTCCGTAACCGGTTCCGTCAAAAGCAATACCTATAACATCACCTGTCAGACCATTTTCAGCCATGCAGGAGGCAATATGCGCATGGTGGTGCTGTATGGGTACCTTAACGGGAATATCAAGACTTTTGGCAAATTTTGTTGAAAGGTACTCGGGATGCATATCATATGCAATAATACTGCAATTGGTATCAAAAATCCTTTTAAAGTGTTCTATTCCTTCAATAAATGAATCAAGTGTTTCGGTATTCTCAAGATCACCTATATGATGGCTGAGATAGAACTCATTCCCCTTATTTATGCAAAAAGTATTCTTAAGCTCTCCTCCGCATGCCAAAACTGACGGCACACCGGTTTTTTCTGTATAATTGTCTACAGTCACAGGTACCGGAACATATCCTCTTGAACGTCTTATTATATACTCCTTGTTTCCGAATACTCTTGCCACCGAATCGTCGGTTCTTATATAGATATCCCTGTTGTTTGTAAGAAAATAATCAGCTATTTCGGAGAGATTTTCCAGGGCTTCATCCTCTTTGTAGTATATAGGTTCACTGCTCCTGTTAGCGCTTGTCATAACAAGCAAATCGGTAAAGCCGGCTACATCATTTTCATTCTTCATGGGCTTGTAATTGAACATAAGAAGATGTACAGGAGTATAAGGAAGCATTATCCCGAGACAGGGATTGCCCGGTGCAATCTCATATGGCAGGTTTACATCATCCTGTTTTTTTAATAGAACGATAGGCTTCCTGTAGGATTCCAGCAATCTACGCTCTTCCTTATTTATATGACAGTATTTTTGAGCTGTCCCTATGTCCCTTGCCATTAGGGCAAAAGGCTTGTCATCCCTGATTTTTCTTTTTCTAAGCTCTTTAACTGCAGATGTATTCCATGCGTCACAGGCCAGATGATATCCGCCCAAACCTTTTATGGCTATAATCTTTCCACTGGAAATAAGTTTACGGGTCAGTGAAATAATATCATTGGTTTCTACTTTTTTACCGCAGCTGTCAAGAAGAGAGAGTTCAGGTCCGCAGTTATGGCAGGAAACCGGTTGTGCGTGATATCTTCTGTCTGAAGGCTCTTTGTACTCCTTCGCACATTCAGAACACATAGGGAATTTATTCATAGTTGTGTTTATTCTGTCATAGGGAATATCGCGGACAATGGTAAATCTGGGACCGCAGTTGGTACAATTGATAAAAGGGTACTGGTACCGTCTGTCGGCAGCATCGTATAACTCTCTGATGCAGTCTGGGCATATGGATACGTCAGGTGAAATGTAAATATCTTTTTTCCTGCCGCTTATACTTTCTTTGATGGTAAAATCGGAATAACCCAGATACTCCATTTCTTGAACAGATATATCTTTAATTTTGGATAGAGAAGGCGCTTGGGATTTTAGTCTTTTAACAAATTGGTCCAATATATCCCTGCTGCTCTCGGCTTCTATGATGACGCCCTCACCCGTATTGCTGACCCAACCGTTTATTGAAAGGTCCCGGGCCAGATTGTAAACAAACGGTCTGAAGCCTATACCCTGAACTATTCCGGTTATCTTTATAAAATACCTTGTTTTAATCATTTGAACTGAAGTACTCCCTTGCAGCGTTCACATCCATAGATATTTGCTGTATTAATGCTTCCTTGTCCCTGAACTTTTTTTCTCCTCTTATTTTTGCTATAAAAAAAACTTCTATAATTTTGCCGTATAGATTGCCCTCAAAATCAAGGATATGGGTTTCGACACTTTTATGCTCCAGTCCTTCAAAAGTTGGATTGAAACCGATATTGGTAACACTATTGTATAATGTCCCGCCTATAAGTGTTTTGGTTATGTATACTCCGTTGCTGGGCAGTATCAGATATTCTTCAGGATGGATATTTGCTGTCGGAAACCCAATTGTGCTTCCTATCCGTCTTCCGCTTTGTACGGTGGCAGTTATTGAATAATGCCTTCCCAGTAATTTAAAGACTGTCTCCATATCCGATTTGGCTACGCTTTGCCTTATCAAGGTACTGCTTACTATCTGATCGTCAATTTTTATGGGTGGAATTACAATTACCTTTATGTTATACCTTTTTCCAAACTCTTTTAATGCATTGACATCTCCCTGCCCCTTATATCCGAATCTGTAATCGAAGCCTGCAACTGCAAGTCTGGCATTCAGCCTGTCTGCAAGAATATCCTTCACAAATGCTTCGGGCTTAATTCTTGAAAATTCTTCATCAAATTCATCGAAATAAAGGCAGTCCAATGCTGTCTCACCAAGCAGCTCTATTTTTTTATTTACGGTAGTTAGTAAAGGTGTGATTAATTTTTTTCTTAATATGTTTTCAGTATGCTTTTTGAATGTGTATACCGTTGAGCTTAAGGAATTGAGCTTTGATTCTCTTATTACGGTATTTACAAGAGCCATGTGCCCGACATGCAAGCCGTCAAAATTGCCCAGGCCCACCCCCGTAGGCATTGGAATTTTTATATTTTCCTTATGATTTATAATTACCTGCATATGCTTCATCCTATAAAAATAATTTTTTTGACTTCAGCATTGTACCTTCTGAAGTCATACTTACCGAACCTATTCCCAGAAAACGGTTGTCATTATCAAAAACCGCGGCCTCACCTTCTTGTATATCTTCCCGGTTCAGACTGAAAATAACACCGTTTATATACTTTTTAGTTTCATTATGGCTTAATTGGATTTTGTTATAATTCCTGAATACCTCTTCAACAGCAACTATTTTACTATCAAGATTGTTTTGGGCTACAGAAGCTTCAACCTCCTCCAATGTAACAGAAGAAGAAATATCAAACTCTCCCGCTTTCATTCTAAGAAGAAAAGACATGTGCCCGCCGCAGCCCAGCCTGTCCCCGATATCACTGCATAAAGTCCTTATATAGGTGCCTTTTGAACATGATATATCAAAAACAACCTTTACAGTTGCTTCGGCCCTGCTTATGTCAAGGACTTTCAATTCATATATATTAACCTCTCTGGCCTGCCGTTCTATAGTAATTCCCTCTCTGGCCAGTTCATAAAGTTTTTTTCCGTTAAACTTAAGAGCCGAGTACATGGGAGGGGTTTGAAGATATTTACCCCTAAAGCCAAGTATTGTATCACTAATTTCACTTATACTGTTCCTGACTTCGGATTTTCCAGTTATCTCACCTGAGGAATCCTGTGTATCGGTGCTGACGCCTAGAACCATTTCAGCTCTGTAAAGCTTATCCTTTTCCATCATGTATTCGATTGCTTTTGTCGCTTTGCCTGCACAAACAGGTAAAACTCCTGCCGCATCGGGATCAAGAGTTCCTGTATGTCCTATTTTTTTTGTTTTCAATACCCGCCTTAGGTGGGCAATAACATCAAAAGAAGTCATGCCTGGGGGTTTAAGTATGTTAATAATACCATCCATTTATTAATTTTCACCTTGTTAGACCTTATACAGGACTTCCTTTATATCATCAAGAAGCTTGCTTTTTATATCTTCTACCCTGCCTGCCGCAGTAAAGCCTGCAGCCCTTTTATGTCCGCCGCCCGAAAACATTCCGGCAATTACCGATACATCAACATAGGCTTTGGATCTCAGGTTTGCCTTTACTTCGCCGTTGTCCCTCTGCCTGAGCATTACTGCAACCTCTACACCCTGAATATTCCTTGCAATATTGACTATCCCGTCACAGTCCTCTTCCACAGCCTCGGCTTTTTTCATGTCCTGGTCTGTAAGAGTCAGGCAGGCTACCTTTCCATGCTCAAACAATTCCAATGATTCTATAGCAAAACCCATAAGCTTGACTTTGCGCAAAGTTGAAGTTTCAAATACCTTCTGGGATATTTCTGAAACATCTATTCCGGTGTTTATAAGTTCTGAAATTATCTGATGCGTTAAAGCAGTTGTGTTACTGTATCTGAATCCGCCTGTATCTGTTGCAATTGCTACATAAAGGCATTCGGCCGCAGCTTTGTCCAAACCTGCACCTAACATTTTTATGATCTGATATATAATTTCACCCACTGCCGAAGATTTAGGGTCTACATAGTTTAGGAACGCAAATTCGGTATTTGTTTTGTGGTGATCTATATTTATTGTCTTTTTTGCACTGTTGAACAGGAAATCCCTTTCTCCCAGCCTTCCCATATCACCGCAGTCCAGTGCCACAGCCACATCATATACAATGTTTTGATCCGTGTATATTTCAGTATTTTCCTTACCTGAAAGGAAGCTGTAGATATAGGGAATTTCTTCACTTAAATATATTTTTACTTCCTTATTCAGCTTTTTAAGAGCCATAGCCAAAGCAAGACTTGAGCCCAAGCTGTCGCCATCTATGGATATATGCGGCAGAACAGCTATTTTTTCCGCACCTTTCAGCGTTGAAACAATATTGTCCAATGTCATAATCAAGCCTCTTATTCTGTTATTTCATCTTTTTTAACCGTGTCATTTATAAGTTTGGTTATATAAGCACCCTTTTCAATAGAATTATCAAGCTCAAACTGTATTTCAGGGGTATACCTCATCTGTATCCTGTGGCCTACTTCCCGCCTGATAAATCCGGCAGCGCTTTTCAAACCGTTGATGGCATTTTTCTTTTCTTCCTCGGTTCCGAATACACTGACAAACACCTTTGCATATCTTAAATCCCTGGTTACGTTAACAGCAGTCAGGCTTATTATTTTTGGAAGCCTTGGGTCCTTCAATTCATTATTTATTATACTGCTTATTTCCTTTTTCATTTCTTCTGAAATCCTGTCGGTTCTGTCCATAGCTTACCCTCCAAACTTTAATATGTTCTTTGGCAATGTTTATGAAGAAACAGGTAATAGTGGATGCAAACAATATACCTGCATCACCTATTACCTGACATTTAGACCCTTACATTAAATTTATCTTGCTACTTCCTCCATCGTAAACGCTTCAATGACGTCTGCCTCTTTAATGTCATTGAATCTCTCTATAGAAAGACCACACTCGAAATTCTGGGCTACTTCCTTTACATCATCCTTGAATCTCTTAAGAGATGCAAGCTTGCCTTCATGTACTACTATTCCGTTTCTTACCACACGCACATCTGAAGCTCTTACAATTTTGCCGTCAGTTACATAGCAGCCGGCAATTGTTCCGATTCCGGATACTTTGAAGGTTTGCCTGATTTCTGCATGCCCAAGTACAACTTCCTTGAAGGTAGGATCCAGCATTCCCTTCATTGCTGCCTGTATATCTTCTATAGCATTGTAAATAACTCTGTAAAGTCTCATATCAACACCGGCATTCTTGGCTGCCTCAAGCACATTTGTTCCCGGTCTTACATTAAATCCGATGATAATTGCATTTGAAACCAGAGCCAGTGTGATATCGGATTCGGTTATAGCACCTACACCGCCATGAATTATCTTGACTCTTACTTCATCATTGCTAAGCTTTTCAAGTGACTGTTTGACGGCTTCAACCGAACCTTGTACATCTGCTTTTACTATGATATTAAGGTCTTTGACCTTACCTTCCTTAATCTGATTAAACAAATCGTCAAGAGTAATTCTGGCAGTAGATTTAAGCTGCTGTTCCCTCTGTTTAAGCTTACGTTTTTCTGCAAGCTGTTTTGCTATCTTTTCGTCATCTATTGCATAGAATACTTCACCTGCTTCAGGTACTTCAGGAAGTCCAAGTATTTCAACCGGTGTTGACGGACCTGCTTTTTTGATCTTGTGGCCTTTGTCATCCACCATGGCTCTTATTCTTCCTACAAGTGTTCCTGTTACCAATGAATCGGCTACCTTTAAAGTACCTCTTTGAACAAGCATGGTAGCAACAGGACCCCTGTCCTTGTCAAGCTTGGCTTCAATAATTGTACCCTTTGCCTGCCTGTTTGGATTAACTTTTAATTCCATTATGTCCGCAGTCAAAAGAACCATTTCAAGAAGCTGGTCAATATTCTGCCTCTTTTTGGCTGAAACAGGAACACATATAACATCTCCGCCCCATTCTTCAGCAACAAGTCCGTATTCGGTAAGCTCCTGCTTTACTCTGTCCGGATTGGCACCGGGTTTATCTATTTTATTGATTGCTACAATAATCGATACGTTTGCTGCCTTTGCATGGTTTATTGCTTCAATGGTCTGAGGCATTACTCCATCATCAGCCGCAACAACAATTATTGCTATATCGGTAACCTGGGCTCCTCTTGCTCTCATGGCTGTGAATGCCTCATGGCCCGGAGTATCGAGGAAGGTTATATTCCTGTTGTTTATTTTTACGGTATATGCACCAATATGCTGCGTAATACCGCCGGCTTCACTTTCAATAACGTTTGACTCTCTGATGGCATCCAGAAGAGAGGTCTTACCATGGTCAACGTGCCCCATTACAACAACTACAGGCGGCCTTGGCTCTAGAGCTTCCTCATTGTCTTCCGTTTCATCAAAAAGGATATCCTCTTCATTAACTACAACAGCTTTTTCTGTTTTAACTTTGAACTCTTCAGCAACTAATGTTGCAGTATCAAAGTCAAGTTCCTGATTAAGGGTAGCCATCATGCCCAAGCCCATAAGCTTTTTAATAACTTCGGTTGAAGTCTTTTTCAGTGCTTCAGCCAAATCTTTGAGTATGATAGTCTCAGGAATAGTAATTGAAGTCAGCACAGCTCTTGGAGGAATATGCTTGACTTCCTGAACTCTTCCGTCCTTCCTTGCCCTCTGGTTCTTCTTTTTCTTGACATCAGAATCATCATAAAACTCATTCAATATATAATCTTCAGATAATATTTCATTGATACCTTTTTTCTCAACCAATATTTTCTGAGGTTTGAATTTCTTATCCCTGTCTGATCCTTGGCCTTTTGGAACATCCTTTTTTTGTTCCCTCTTGGAATCCTTGTCTACATCCTTGTTTGCAAACTCCCTTCTAACTTCTGTTTTCTGGGAATTGATAGTTTCCTTCTGTGCTTCGGTCAGATCCAGTTTAGGCATATCAAGACCTCTTCCGCCCTGGTTCTGTGCAGGCCTTGGCCTGTCTCCGAATCTATTTGACGGTCCGCCCTGCGGTCTACCCTGGCCGCCCTGTGGTCCACCTTGGGGTCTGTTTTGCCAACTGGGCCTGTTATCGCCAGGTCCACCCTGTGGCCTGCCGTAATTGCCTTGAGGCCTTCCATAAGATCCCTGCTGGCGGTCCTGTCCTTGTGAAAATCTGTTGTCAGGCCTACCATCCGGTCTTCTCTGAAAACCTCCCTGCTGACGGTTTTCAGGCCCTCTTGGGCCTTGACCCTGCGGTCTGTCATAATGAGGTCTCTGCTGATAGGGTCTACTATCATTTCTAGGCGCACCCTGCCTGTTGTCATCTCTTCTTTGTGTTTCTGGCCTTTGCCCTTCATATTCCCTTGATACGGGCCTTCTAAACTGCTGCTCTGAAGGAGGACTCTGTCTGGGTGCTTTATTTATATCTTCACCGGCAGTATTTACTGGCTGATTTTTAATTGTGTTTTCTTCCGAAGCAGCAACCTTTGGAGTTTCTTTTTCTATTTTATTCTTTTCTTCCGGTTTTACTGCTGATACTTGTGCTTGCTGCTGAACAGGCAGTTGTGTTTTAGAATGTGCTGTCTGCTCTGGATTCTGCTGAACTGGTGCCGGCGTCTGATTTACAGCTTTATGCTCTGGTTTTACAGGTGTAGTAACTTCCTGTCTTGTTTCTTTTTGATGAGTATCTTTAATTGGCGTATCTTTTACCATATCCTTTTTTGTTTCTGGCTTTTGAGCAGCCATTACATCCCTTCTAAAATCAGTTCTATTATCCCTGGTATAACCCATTCTCAATCCCGAGTTTGCATCAGCTACCCTGAACATATCATTCTTTTGATTGCCTTTGTTTCCACTCCTTACATCCTTGCCTATCTCATTTCTATGAACATCCTGTTGTACAGGCTTGCTATCATTCTCATTTTTAGTATCTATAATTATCTCTGTTGTTCTTATTATTCTTGGTACATTTTTTGTTTCTTTCTTAGGTTCACTCTTAGGAGGTGTTACAGGGACAGCCTTTTTATCCTCAGTATCACTTTTTTTCTCTTGATGCTTGATTACTCCTATGTGATCGTAAAGAGCTTTTAATTCATGGTCATCCAGTAAGCTCATGTGGTTCTTGACATGTACGTTTATCTCTTCAAGCTTTTCCATAAGCCTTTTACTGGTTGTATTAAGCTCTTTCGCCAATTCATAAACTCTATATTTTTCCAATCTGTTCACCCCCAAATTCTAAATGGTCCTTGTCAATCATTTCGGCCAACCTATCTGCAAATCCCTTATCAAGTATCGCAGCGACCGATCGTGCATCTTTACCTGTATAGCTTCCGATCAATTCCTTCTTTCCAAAAATTCTGAATGCTATATTTCTATAACTGCATATGTCTGTAAACTTTTTTTTAGTATTATCCGAAGCATCCTCCGCAATAATCAACAACTTCACTTTTTCTCTTTTTAAAGCTCTTTCACAGGTGTCATCACCTGATACAAGCCTTCCTGCCTTTACAGCAAGACCCATGAAAGAGTATATCCTATTGGTCATCATTTTCCTCCAGCTGCTGTTTTAATGTATCGTATACCTCATCACTGATCTGCGCCTCAAAAGCCCGTTCCAATCTTTTTCCCTTCTTTGCTTTTTCAAAGCAGGACACATTCCTGCAGATATAGGCGCCTCTCCCAGGCTTTTTCCCTGTAAAGTCCACACTGGTTTCATTTTCCTTATTTCTTACAATCCTGATCAGTTCCTTCTTGGGTTTCATTTCCTGGCATCCAAGGCACATACGCATTGGTACCTTTTTCTGCTTCATTAAAAATACCACCCCGTATCTTTCTAAAAGGCATACATAAACGGCTGCTGCCTGGACAATATTATTCCTGTTCCTGATCGTTTTCTTCGTCTTCCGTTACGTTTTCAAGTTCATTTACATCATCATAACTCTCATCATAGTTTAACAATTGCTGCTCTATAGTAGCCCTTAACTGGGATTCGCTCTTGATATCTATTTTCCAACCGGTAAGCTTTGCAGCAAGCCTGGCGTTCTGGCCTTCCTTGCCTATTGCCAGTGAAAGCTGAAAATCCGGAACTGTAACCTTTGCAGATTTCTCTTCTTCATTGATATCCACCCGGATAACCTTGGCAGGGCTTAAGCTGCTTGATATAAATTCTTCCGGGCTGCTGCTCCATTTAATTATATCTATCTTCTCGCCTCTAAGCTCGTCAACGACACTCTGAACCCTTGTACCCTTCTGCCCTACACAGGCACCTACAGGATCCACATTATCATCTTTTGAGAAGACTGCGATTTTAGTCCTGGAGCCTGGTTCTCTGGCAATGCTTTTTATCTCGACAATTCCTTCGTGAATTTCAGGAACTTCAAGTTCAAAAAGCCTTTTTACAAGCCACGGGTGTGTTCTGGAAACCAGAATCTGAGGCCCCTTCGTGGTTTTTTTGACTTCGGTGATATAGGTCTTCAACCTGTCATTGAACCTGTATTCCTCACCCATTGTCTGTTCAGACGGCGGAAGTGTAGCTTCGGTTTTACCAAGGTCTATTATAACATTTTTTCTTTCAGACCTCTGGATTATTCCGGTCACTATATCCCCTTCCTTATTTATAAATTCATCGTAAATAATTCCTCTTTCGGCTTCCCTTATTTTTTGCACAACCACCTGTTTTGCAGTCTGTGCGGCAATTCTGCCGAATTTTTTAGGAGTAACCTCAATTTCTGCTGTATCTTCCAGTTCATATTTCTTACTGACTTTTTTTGCTTCGTCAAGGGAGATATCCAGGAAATCATCCTCAGGCTGGTCGGTAACCCTCTTCAAAGCATAAACACGAACATCTCCTGTTTCTCTATCTATAGTTACTTTAACATTCTGTGCCGTGCCGAAATTTTTCTTATATGCAGAAATTAAAGCTGCTTCAATAGCCTCTATTAGAATTTCCTTATCTATGCCCTTCTCTTTTTGTAATTGTTCAAGTGCCAGAATCAATTCGGAACTCATTTTTCCCTTAACCTCCCTATTTGAATTTCACAGCCCGTTTGACAATAGCAACTTTTTCCCTGTCAAACCCAACTATTTCACTAGATGTCAATTTAATCGAAATAATATTTTCATCCAAACCTATCAATTCGCCTTCAAAAATCTTCTGCCCGTCAATAGGCTGGAAAAGTTTCAATTCTACAGTCTCACCCTTGTATCGTACAAAATCACTGTCCTTTTTCAAAGGCCTGTCTAGTCCCGGGGAAGATACCTCAAGGAAATATGCCTGTTCTATCGGATCGGTCTGGTCCAGCAGATCGCTTATTTCCTCACTTACAATCTGACAATCGTCAATGGTAATTCCTCCGGGCTTATCTATGTATATTCTGAGATACCGGTTGGCGCCCTCCTTTACAAACTCAACATCGACAAGTTCGAATTTGTTTTTGTCTGTCACAGGCTTGGCAAGCTCGGCAATAATATCCTCAATCCTTCTTTTAGTCATGCTAACCTCCGTCTTTTGGCCAAAGGACCGAATATGGTCTTGGTTACGCAACAAGTAGTCCAACAAAGCGAAAGAGTGGGAACAACCCACTCTTCTACTCAAAATGATATTCACCCTTTAGTCAAGAAGTATTATATCATTATTATCTGTAATAAGCAATAATTTATTACTTTTTTTGAAATTAATATGCTTCAAACATAACTATTTTAACAAGTTTAAAACATTACCGAAAAACAACCTGTAATCCTGTGACGTTAAACCCGATACTATTAAAACAGGCACAGCTGATTGCTCTCAGGCAGATCTTTAAGGCAGCCGTTATTCTGGAGTATTTCTATAACCGATTTGCTTATTTTAGCTCTTACTCTCAGATCGTCAATTGAGAGGAATGGACCGCCCTTCCTTGCTTCAACCATATTCTGGGCTGCAGAAATACCCAGACCCTGCAGTGCGTTCAAAGATGGTCTTATACCATCGGATTCAATAATGAATTTTGTGGCTTGCGAATGATACAAATCCACAGGCAGGAATTTTATTCCCCTGGCATACATCTCATTTGCAACTTCCATTATCGTAAGAACGTTTTTTTCCTTTTGGGTCATATTATTCCCCTTTTTCTCATATTCCTTTATCTTGTTCCTTACCTTGTCCCTTCCGCAGGTCATCAGTTCGGCGTCAAATTCGTCGGCTCTGACTGTAAAATAGGTAGTATAGAAGGCTTGTGGATAATAAACCTTGAACCAGGCTATTCTGAAAGCCATCATTACATATGCCGCCGCATGAGCTTTGGGGAACATGTACTTGATCTTTTTACAGGAACCTATATACCAGCCCGGAACCTTGTTCTGCTTCATTATTTCCTCATATTCCTCTTTAAGACCCTTTCCTTTCCTCACGTCCTCCATTATCTTGAAGGAAGTTTTCGGGGGAAGTCCTGCATGCAGAAGGTATATCATTATATCATCCCTGCAGCAGATAGCCTCTGAAAGCGTTGCCGAGCCTTGTTTTATCAATTCCTGTGCGTTGTTGAGCCAAACATCGGTTCCGTGGGAAAGGCCCGAAATCCTTATCAGCTCTGAAAATGTGCTTGGTTTTGTATCTACCAGCATTTGCCTTACGAATTTTGTACCGAATTCGGGTATTGCAAAAGTACCCACTTCACTGTCTACATCCTCCGGTTTTATACCCAGAGCCTCTGTATTATGGAAAAGGCTCATGGTTTTTTTATCGTCAAGTGGTATTGTTCTTGCATCCACTCCTGTAAGATCCTCAAGCATCCTTATTACGGTAGGATCGTCATGTCCAAGTATGTCCAGTTTGAGAAGCCTTCCACTTATGGAATGGTAATCAAAATGGGTTGTTATAATATTCGATTCGGTATCATCGGCAGGCCTTTGAATAGGACAGAACTCATATATATCCCTGTCCTGGGGAACAATCATTACACCTCCGGGGTGCTGTCCGGTAGTCCTTTTTATTCCGGTACAGCCTCTTACAAGCCTGTTGATCTCGGCATTTGTTACAACGATACCTCTTTCGTCCAGATAATTTTTAACAAAACCATATGCGGTCTTATCTGCTATTGTACCTATTGTTCCGGCCCTGTAAACATGGCCCACACCAAAAAGCTCCTCGGTGTACTTGTGTGCCTTGGGCTGATAATCTCCCGAGAAGTTCAAGTCGATATCAGGCTCCTTGTCCCCGTCAAACCCAAGGAAGGTTTCGAACGGAATGTCATAGCCGTCTTTTTTCATACTGGTCTTACAATTGGGACATTCCTTTTCAGGCAGGTCAAATCCGCAGCCGTAGCTTCCGTCATCAACAAATTCAGTATGCTTGCAGCTGGTGCAAATGTAATGTGGAGGAAGCGAATTAACCTCTGTTATTCCTACCATGTTTGCAACAAAGGAAGATCCTACCGATCCTCTGGAACCGACGAGATAACCGTCACTTAGCGATTTCCAAACCAACTTTTGCGCTATTATGTACATAACTGAAAAACCGTTTTTTATAATTGAATTCAATTCCTTGTCCAAACGGTCTCTAACTACCGTCGGGAGAGGATCTCCGTATATCTCCAGAGCCTTGCTTTCGGCAAGCCTTTTTATTTCTTCCTCTGCACCTTCTATACTTGGCGGGAAGGTCCCGTCCGGAATGGGTATTATCTCATCTACAGAATCTGCAATTTTATTTGTATTGGTCACAACTACTTCGTAAGCTTTTTCCTTACCAAGATATTCAAATTCATCCAGCATCTCGCCTGTTGTCCTGAAATACAAAGGTGCCTGGTTATCGGCATCATCAAAGCCCTGCCCGGCCATCAGAATACGTCTGTACGCCTCATCCCTCGGGTCCATGAAATGCACGTCGCAGGTGGCAACTACAGGTTTTCCAAGTTCATCACCCAGTTTTACTATTCGCCGGTTTATGTTCTTAAGCTCTTCCTGGCTTCCGACCTTGCCGTTGTTAATAAGGAACTGGTTATTACCCAGAGGCTGTATCTCGAGATAATCGTAAAATCTTGCTATCTTTGTGATTTCCTCATCACTTTTGCTGTTTACAATAGCGGAATAAAGCTCCCCTGCTTCACAGGCGCTGCCTAAAATCAAACCTTCTCTGTATTTCAAAAGCAGCTTTTTAGGTACTCTGGGCTTTTTGTGAAAATAATTCAAATGTGAATAGGATACTATTTTATATAGGTTTCTTAATCCAGTATAATTTGACGCAAGAATTATTGCATGATGCGTACCTGCTTTAGCATAATTTTCGCATGAATCAAACATACTCTCTATGGAGTTGACCGATTCAGCACCCATTTCCTTAAGCAATAAGATACATTTTAAAAGTATGTAAGCTGTAGTTTTGGCATCATCCAAGGCTCTGTGGTGGTTATCCATTTTTATTTTCAGATGCTTTGCAACTGCATCCAGTCTGTACCTCTCAAGTCCAGGATACAGGCACCTGCATAGCTGCAGTGTATCAATGATTGTGTTTTCAACCTTCAAATCACATTTGTTTGCATAATACTTTATAAATCCAAGGTCAAAGGGAGAGTTGTGGGCAACAACCACCGAGTCCCCGATAAATTCCAACAGCAGGGGCAGAACTTCATTTACTAAAGGCGCATCCTTGACCATATCATCAGTTATTCCAGTAAGCTTGGTAATGAAAGCCGGAATAGGTATTTCAGGATTTACAAATGATGAAAATTCTTCTGTAACCTCGCCATTTTTTATCTTTACAGCTCCTATTTCGGTGATTCTGTCTTTTCTATGTTCAAGACCGGTTGTCTCTATATCCAGTACCACAAATTCACCGTCAAGCGAATGATCTTTAGGGCAATATACGACAGGAGCCCCATCATCCAGCAGATAGCATTCAATTCCGTATATTATTTTGATCTTGTTCTTTTTAGCAGCATCAAATGCTTCAGGGTAAGCCTGAACAACTCCATGGTCGGTTATGGCAATTGCCTTGTGTCCCCAATCGGCAGCCCGCTTTACCAGCTCCTTTGCGGAAGATACACCGTCCATGGCGCTCATTTGAGTGTGAAGATGAAGCTCAACTCTTTTTACCTCAGCCTGGTCCAGCTTGATTACCTTTTCGGTTTCAATAATATCCGAGGCTGCAATTGTAAGTTCTTTGGAAAACTTGTCGTATTGTGCTTCACCTCTTACAACTACATTTAATCCAATTTTTAATTTTTCTTTTATAGCGTCACAGGTGTTTTTATCAACAAAGAATTTTATGGTCAGAGAACTGGTATAATCGGTTACATCGAAGGTGCCGAGAAATTTACCGCCTCTAATTTCCCTGTACTCAATGCTCATTACCTCGCCGCCGACTGAAATTCTTCCCGAGTCCTGGGTTACGTTAACCATATCCATAACCTGGTCGTTAAAAATCTTACCGAGAATAATCTTATCAGGTGTGGCGGACTGTATTTGAACTCTACTTGAGGGTTTTTGTTCCGCTGATTTTTTCTCAACAGCTTCCGACTTTTCAATTATCTTTTTCTCTTCCTGTTCTTTTTTCTCGAAATAATCTACAAGCTCGGCCTCATTAATTTGCTTGTCCTGCATCTCAACCTTAATCCTCACCGAAAAACATTGCTCTACCAAAGCCTCGATATACCTGTCGCAGCCCTTTGATTTTAAAACCTCGGAACCGCTTGTTGCCAGCCTTATTACCAGTTTATTCTTTTCAAAGGTCCATGTGCATTCGGATAAAATACCTCTGGATGAGGCAATTTCCCTGTTTGTAAAATAAACAATACTGTCCCAGTAATCGGAGATCAATTGTTCAATAGGCTGGTTGATGCTGAATTTGACTTTTATGGCAGCAGAATTAAGGCCGTAGGAATTGGTTATATGCTGTTCCAGTTGCACCAGAGCGGCAGCAGGAATAAGTCTTTCCGACTGTACGGTGATTTCAAGTCTTTTTGATTTGCTGAAAACGCTAATATTTAGGATTTTAACTTCATTTATAAGAATGGCTTCGTTACTGTCAAGAACAAGGCCGGGAAAAGCTTCAAGTATTTTTTTACTGTCTTGTGCCGAATTATCCATAGTATTTGTCCCCCAACCTCAACATTTGTATGTTATATAATAATAAAAAATCACATCTTGTCTATCTCTTGCAAAAGTTCTTCTACTATTCTGTCCTGAGGAATTTTCCTGATAATTTTTCCCTTTTTGAACAAAAGTGCTTCACCTTTTCCCCCTGCTATGCCAATATCCGCTTCACGGGCTTCACCCGGCCCGTTTACGGCACAGCCCATAACAGCTACCTTTATATTCTTGGCGGATTTTTTAAGATAGGTTTCAAGTTTATTCGCAACAGGAATAAGGTCTATCTGGCATCTTCCGCAGGTAGGGCATGAAACCATTTCTATACCGTTTTTTCTGATTCCAAGTGATTTTAGGATTTCAATGCCTGCCCTTATTTCTTCCACCGGGTCACCTGTCAATGAAACCCTTAAGGTATCGCCTATTCCCCTTGCCAGCAATGCTCCCAGACCTACCGATGACTTTACGGTCCCGGAATATACGGTGCCTGCTTCGGTAACACCTATATGAAGAGGATAATCCGACTTCTCCGACATTAATGCATATGCGGCTATAGTCAAGGGCACATTTGAGGCTTTTATTGAAAACAGGATATCATAAAAATCAACTTCTTCAAGCAGCCGTGCATGTGATAATGCACTTTCCACCATACCTTCAGGTGTGATTCCTCCGTATTTTTCAATAATATTCTTTTCGACTGAGCCTGAGTTTACACCTATACGTATTGGTATGCCGCGTTCCTTTGCCATATCCGCAACTGCCTTTACCCGGTCTTTTCCTCCGATATTGCCCGGGTTGATCCTGATTTTGTCGGCTCCGCTTTCCATACTGGCTAGAGCCAGACGGTAATCAAAATGTATATCTGCCACCAGCGGTATTCTGATTGATCTCTTTATTTGCTTTATGGCATCCGCCGCTTCCATATCTGGAACTGCAACCCTGATTATTTCACAGCCTGCTTCTTCAAGCCTCTGTATCTGCTCAACTGTTGCCCGTTCATCCCTTGTATCCGTATTAGTCATAGACTGTACGGTTATAGGTGCATCTCCGCCTATGAATATATCGCCTATACGTATTTTTTTAGTTTGTCTCCGTTTTAAAAAATCCGAACCGGTCAATTTTTATTCACCTCATCCACCTGTAAAAATCCTGACGATATCATTGTATGTCAAAACAATAAACAGACCCATTAATATCACAAAGCCAACCATCGAAATCATTGCTTCCTTTTCGACCGGCAAACGCTTTCTCCTTATTTTTTCTATTATAAGGAACAGCATTTTAAAGCCGTCTGTAGGCGGAATTGGAAGCAGGTTTGTCACACCGAGTCCTATACTGATTATAGCTGAAATACTTAGCAAATTAAGTATTATATCCAAAACCGAAGGACTTTGCTGAACAAAAGTATTTATAGTTGATACGATACCAACCGGTCCAGCCATCTGATTTAAAGGCACCTGTCCTTGTATCAGCCATGCTATTGAATAAATTCCGATACGTGTGATGGAATATGAATTTACAAAGGCATCTTTAATTGAACTGAAAATATTCCCGTACTCGGTTGAAAATGCCATACCCGGGTCATATTGTTCAGGATTCTTATCCTGTACAGGGACAATATTATTCAGTACCTGCTGGTTGCCCCCCCTGATTACCGTAATATTCAACGGATTATTTTTATTGGAATAGATATAGCTGCTTATCTGCTGTCTAGTTGAAACAGACTTGTCGTTCATTTTAACTATTACATCTCCGGCTTTCAAACCGCCTTTAGATGCCGGGGATTTTGGCTCGACACTTTCTACTATATTTGATTTGCTTCCATAGGGTTCGGTAAAAGTGAAGCCCATCATATATCTGTTTGCAGGAATCAAATCCGGGGTAAACGTAGTATGAAGCCTGCTGCCGTTTCTCATAAACTCAACTCTTACAGGCTTCCCTTTGGAGGAATACATGAACATGCCAACATCAAGGGGCTGGTATACGCTGTTTCCATTATAGTCCACAATTTTATCACCTGCCCGGAGTCCCGCCATATAAGCCGGAGAACCGTCAGGAACCGTATCAAGTCTTGTGGTGTTTACTCCTGCAATAACATATGAAACTGCCAGGAATATCACCCCAAGCATAATACTGGCAAAAGGTCCAGCCGCAACTGTTACAAACCTTGCCCAAACCGGCCTTTTGTTAAAGGCTCTGGCATCGTCCGATTCCTCTTCCTCACCCTCCATTTTTACATAGGCCAGTGCAGGTATTATTCGCAAGGAATACATTGTCTCTCCGCGTTTTATGCTGAAAATCTTCGGACCAATAAACAGTGAGAACTCCAAAACCTTTATACCGGTCAATCTGGCTGCTATAAAATGTCCAAGTTCATGCACTATTACAATCAAATCAAAAGCTAGAAAAGCAATTAAAAGCTTCATGCGATACCTCCCGTATCCGGCTCTGCATTGGAGATTTTGCTTAAACCTGAATCTGCAGGTTAAAAATCTTCAGTAAGAAATATGCTAAACTCAAGTATTATATTCTATATAAGTTTCCAACATTTATATCTGTTTTATTTTAATTGAATATTCCCTTGCCCATGAATCTGCAGCAAGTATATCCTTTAGTTCAGGATGTTTTACCGGTTGGTGCACGTTCATAACCTGTTCTATTATTCGGGGTATGTCAAGAAATCCTATATCACCCTTTAAAAACAGATCAACAGCTATTTCATTGGCAGCATTCATTACAACCGGTACAGTACCGCCTTCCCTCAAAGCGCGGAAAGCCAGTTCCAGACATTTGAATGTTTTAAAATCGGGTTTCTCAAAAGTAAGTGTGCTCATTTCCAGCAAATTTAATCTTGAAAAATTATTTTGTAACCTGTCTGGATATGTAAGCGCAAATTGTATGGGTATGCGCATATCCGGAGAGCCCAGCTGAGCAATTATCGATCCGTCCTCATACTCTACTGCCGAATGAACCACACTCTGAGGATGAACAACCACCTCTATTTGTTCCTCTGTAAGTCCAAAAAGCCATTTAGCTTCTATAACTTCCAGGCCCTTGTTCATCAATGTTGCCGAATCAATTGTAATCTTGCTGCCCATAATCCAGTTGGGATGCTTCAGAGCCTGTTCACGTGTAACATGCTCCAGATCTTCCATGCTTTTTCCCCTGAAAGGACCACCTGATGCTGTTAAAATTATTTTATTCAATCTCTTTTTATTATTACCGAGAAGGCATTGAAAAATAGCAGAATGCTCACTGTCTACGGGAAGAATCTTGACTCCTTCCCTTTGTGCCGCAGCCACTACAATCTCGCCAGCAGTTACAAGAGTTTCCTTGTTGGCCAGAGCTATATCCTTCTTCTTTTTAATGGCTTCCAGCGTTGGTACCAAACCGGCTATACCCACTATGGATGTTACAACGGTATCTGCTTCCTCCATAACGGCAATTGCCGAAAGACCTTCTTTCCCTTCATAAACCTTTGTTTTCAGGTCACTTATCCTTTTTTTCAGGACAGCCGCCGCCTCTATATTTCTTACAGCCGCTGCACGTGGCTTGAAACGCCGGATCTGCTGTTCAAGCAGTTCAATATTTTTATCTGCAGTAAGACCTACTACTTCTATGCCGCAATTTTCAGCCGCTTCCAGCGTCTGAGTTCCGATTGAACCTGTAGACCCGAGTATTGAAATCCTTTTTTTATTCAAAGCTTCATCTCCAACTCAAAATTCAAGTCACTATTTTATTACCAAAGATATGTAGAAATATATCACCGGAGCAATGAAAAGTATACTGTCGAACCTGTCCAGCACACCTCCGTGGCCAGGCATCAGGTTTCCGTAATCCTTTACCCCTGCGTAGCGCTTAATTGCAGATGCTGCAAGGTCTCCGACCTGTGAAAGGATTCCTACCAGTGCTCCTATAACTATAAAATGGTAAATTGCCACATTCAGATAATTACCTGAATTGAGAACTATGCCGTATATTGTTGAAGCTGCAACGCAGCCTATTATTCCTCCTATTGAACCGGCTACCGTCTTTTTAGGACTGATTTCAGGCGAAAGCTTGCGTTTTCCGAATGCCCTTCCGGTAAAGTATGCCATAGTATCAGTAACCCAGGCAAAGAATATAAACCAGATATAGTAATTACCATTCTTAAGATTTCGTGTCAAAATTATAAAGGAAAACATGAATACTACATAGAATATACCCAGAAGAGAAAGGGATATATCTACTACGTTGTATTTATGATGCTTGAATACTATAAGCCCCATTAATACAGCTTCCAGTACAAACATCCCCAGCATGAAGTAGCTGAGAGTTCCCAGCGGCGAAATATTCCTGTCATAAGAATTAAAGCTTCCATATAAACCCAGCAGCAAGACAGGAATACATGATATGTAACCGATAAGCCTTACAGGCTTATGCCCGGCTTTTTCTATACAATTATAGAATTCATGGATACCAATTAGAGCAACTAAAAATACTGCAATTCCAAGTGCGATCTTTCCAAGCCAGATTACAAAAAACAGCAGTGCAAGACCTACTATCCCGCTAATAATCCTCGTTTTCATCTGTTAAACCCCTCCATACCTTCTGTCTCTATTCTGATAATTCAGTATTGCTTCAAAAAGATGTTCTTCCTTAAAATCGGGCCAAAGTGTTTTTGTGAACCAGAATTCAGTATATGCAAGCTGCCAGATAAGAAAATTACTGGTTCTTTGTTCCCCGCTGGTCCTGATAAGCAGATCAGGATCGGGGATTCCATATGTATAAAGCTTTTGTTCTATAGTATCTTCACATATTTCTTCCGGCTTAATTTCCCCGCTTTTAATTTGTTCTGCAATGTTACGGACGGCATGAACTATGTCACTTCGCCCGCCGTAATTCAGGGCTATTATAAGGTTCATTCCGTCATTGGACTTTGTTGTTTCCTGAACCCTTGCTATTTCTTCCTTGATCTTGTCAGTCAACCTGTAATCATCACCAATTACCCGTATCCGGACATTTCTGCCTGCAATTTCCTTATCTGCGTTTTTAAGAAATTCATACAGAAGATCCATCAATGTATTTACTTCACTTTGCGGTCTGTTCCAATTCTCTGTGGAAAAAGCATAAACAGTAAGATATTTGATACCTATATCATTGCATTTATGTACTATTCTTCTAAGCGCATTTGTACCTTCCCTATGCCCGATATTTCTGGGCATGCCTCGTCTTTTGGCCCAGCGGCCGTTTCCGTCCATAATAATAGCTATATGGGCAGGGAGCCTTGATTTATCAATTTCAACATTATTCAACCTCTTTTTAAAAGGAAACATTTCATCCTCCTGCAGTTCATGCCAAACCGCTATTGATTTTATTGTTTAATCCTAATTAATTATAATATGAATGCTGTTCTTTTAAAATAGATATAATGCATCATATATGCATACATTGAAGGTGAACAAAGAACAACCCCTCAGTCAGAGGGGTTTACATATAAGCAGTTCAACCTGCCTACCTTCTATAAAATTTACCCTGAGCACCCTCCAGCTTTCGTCAGGCTCAACATTCCTGTATCTGGGAGGCACCGTCGTTTTAAGCTTAATTATATCAATACCTTTTTCCTTTAATAAATATCTTGCCCTTTCAACAGGCAAACCCAAAACATCAGGCAATTCCATTTTAAAGTCCCTGCTTCCAAGTTATTAAGCCCATTAAACCTCAAGTATTTCCTTGTCTTTGGCTTCAACCAGCTTATCTATATCAACTATGTATTTATCTGTTATTACCTGGATATCTTTTTCTGCGTCTTTAAGATCATCTTCAGTCATATCGCTGTTTTTTTTCTGTACTTTATAATGTTCGATGACATCTCTTCTAATAGATCTGATTGCTACTTTAGCTTCTTCGCCTTCCTTTTTCACTACCTTGGTCAGTTCTCTCCTTCTTTCTTCGGTAAGAGCAGGGAATACCAGCCTTATAACCTTACCGTCGTTATTAGGATTAATACCGATGTCTGATTTCTGAATGGATTTTTCTATTTCTTTCAATGTCTTGGCATCCCATGGCTGAATTATGATTACCCTTGCTTCCGGAACAGAAATATTGCCAAGCTGGTTTATTGGTGTGGGGACGCCGTAATAATCTACGGTTATTTTGTCTAGTATAGCCGGATTGGCTCTTCCTGCTCTTAAACCAGCAAGACTTTCCTTAAGAGCATTTATTGTCTTTTTCATCTTTTCTTCTACCGGTTTATAATTTTCCTTATCCATAAATACCCTCCCAATTATGTTATTTGTGTTCCGATATCTTCACCCATAATTACTTTTATTATATTTTCCGGCTCATCCAGCCCGAAAACTATAATCGGAATGCTGTTATCCATACAAAGGGATGCTGCTGTTGAGTCCATAACTCCCAGCCTTTTGCTCAGAACATCTATATAAGCAAGCCTGTCAAATTTCTTTGCATCCGGATTGACCATAGGGTCACTGTCATAAGCTCCGTCAACATTTTTCTTTGCCAGCAGTATAACCTCGGCATCTATTTCCGCAGCTCGCAATGCAGCTGTGGTATCAGTCGAAAAATATGGATTTCCTGTTCCGCATGCAAAAATTACTATTCTCTTCTTTTCCAGATGTCTGACTGCCCTTCTTCTGATATAGGGCTCTGCAATTTGTCTCATTTCAATTGCGGTCTGTACTCTTGTAGCCATGTTTCTGGCTTCAAATGCATCCTGAAGGGCAAGTGCGTTAATTACCGTAGCCAGCATTCCCATATGGTCTGCCGTAGTTCTGTCCATACCTTTGCCGCTTTTGCCTCTCCAGAAATTGCCCCCGCCTACTACAACGGCAATTTCCACTCCCATATCGTATACTGTCTTTATATTATCACAAATTCTGCCTATTGTTAATGAATCAATTCCGGATTTATTTTCTCCTGCAAGTGCTTCTCCGCTTATTTTCAACATGACTCTTCTGTATTTAGGTTGTTGCATAAGAGAATTCCCCCGTTTTATTATTTTCTACTTTTTAAGTTAAAATCCTTCTTGACTGCAAGAAAAATCTCAGGACATATTACCCTCGCTATTTCTGGCAGTATTTACCTTCCTGGTAATAGCTTAAAAAAAGGAACATAAACAAAACATGTTATGTTCCTTTCAATTACTCTTAGCCGTTGATCTGTTTCATAACTTCTTCAGCGAAATTCTCTTCCTTCTTTGCAAGACCTTCGCCTCTTTCAAATCTGACAAATCTTCTGATATTGATATTTTCACCAATAGTTGCAATCTTTTCAGTCATGAGCTGACCTACTGTCTTATCGGGATCCTTAATAAAAGGCTGTTCCAGGAGGCATATTTCCTTATAGAACTTCTCAATACGTCCTTCAACCATCTTTTCAATGATCTTTTCAGGTTTGCCCTCATTTAGTGCCTGTGCTTTAAGGATTTCCTTTTCCTTTTCAACCACTTCAGCCGGTACTTCTTCTTTTCGTACATACTCAGGCTTAGCAGCTGCTATCTGCATTGCAACGTCCTTTACAAATGCTTTGAAATCAGCATTCTTTGCTGCAAAATCAGTTTCAATATTTACTTCAACAAGAACACCTATTCTGCCATCCCCGTGTATGTATGAATCAACAAGACCTTCTGCAGCTATTCTTCCTGCTTTTTTAGCAGCAGTCGCCAATCCTTTTTCTCTTAAAAATTCAATAGCCTTATCCATGTCGCCGTTTGTTTCGGTAAGAGCCTTTTTACAGTCCATCATACCTGAACCGGTTCTTTCACGCAGCTGTTTTACCATTTCCGCTGTAATCATCTTAATTTCCTCCAACTCAAAATTATTCAATATTATTATCAATAATTTCTTATTTTAGTCATTCCCATTACCGCTTATAAAAAACCGGTCTTCGGTCTTTTGAGACCAGAAGACCGGACTATTATTACTCAGTTACTGCTTCAGCCTCTTCTGCAGCTTGTTCTGCAGCAGCGCCTGAATCTGTCAATTGTTCTCCCTGTCTTCCTTCGATAATGGCATCTGCTATTTTTGCTGCAATAAGTTTTACAGCCCTTATTGCATCGTCATTACCCGGAATTACGTAATCTACTTCGTCAGGATCACAGTTGGTATCTACTATAGCTACTACCGGTATACCCAATTTTCTGGCTTCAAGAATAGCATTTCTTTCTTTTCTCGGATCAACTATGAATAATGCTCCGGGGAGCTTTTTCATTGATTTGATACCACCGAGATATTTTTCAAGTTTTTCCATTTCACCTTTAAGCTTTATAACTTCCTTCTTGGGAAGAACATCAAAGGTACCGTTTGTTTCCATCTCACTTAATTGGTTAAGTCTCTGGATTCTTTTTTGAATGGTTTTGAAATTTGTAAGCATTCCGCCCAGCCATCTGGCATTTACAAAGAATTGTCCGCTTCTTGCAGCTTCTTCCTTGATTGAATCCTGAGCCTGCTTCTTGGTACCTACAAAGAGAACATCTTCTCCGTTCATGGATACTTCTCTGATAAAGAAATAAGCCTCTTCTATTTTCTTTACTGTTTTCTGCAGGTCTATGATATAGATCCCGTTCCTTTCAGTAAAGATATATTCGGCCATCTTAGGGTTCCACCTTCTGGTCTGGTGACCAAAGTGAACACCAGCTTCTAAAAGCTGTTTCATTGATATTACTGACATATTACACCTCCAAAAGTTTTATACCTCCACGGCCTTCATTTCCGGAATACACCCTTTCAGGCACTTTTCCCGGATCCTTCCGCGTGTGTATTTTTTCGTTATGTAGTATAACATACCGGATTTAATTAATCAAGGAATTTGTCAAATAAAATATGCAAATAAAAAGGAGAATATTTTAAAGTATTTTATAATGACAAAGTAATTCGTTCTTCACCCTTACAGCATATCATAAAATGATTTTTCACTAATTATAATCAAATCGTACCCTTTCAGAATTAGGTCTTCCGCTTTCTTCTGCTTGTTTGATTTCCCGTCCTTTATTGAAGAACAATAGTCATTATTTCCAAGAACCAGGATATTTGTAGTTTTAGTTACAGAATCAGAAGGTATTCCCCCTAGGTTAGTTACGATTTGCAAAGCATCTTTCCTTTGGAACTTTTCAAGTGCGCCAGTAAAGCAGACAGACATCCCATAAATCGGATTACTAACATCAAACTCTTCAGATTCAGGCTTGTAATTATCAAGATCAAAACTTTTACCATGTGAAGTTTTGTGAAATGCAGCGAGATCGATATTGTTCGTATTGCAATGGTTTCTCATGTATTCATAAACTTTTTGAGTTAGTTCACAATCTGCCATTGCTCTATGCTGTATATCTGCTGTTATTTTAAATTCCTTCGACAAGTCAACCAATCTATGTCTAATATCTTTGAACAACCTTCTGCTGATTCTCATTGTATCAATGAAATTATTACTGAATGCTTTATTTATGCAAAACATGCAGTTATCATATAAAAAGTTAATATCAAAGTTCGCATTGTGTGCAGCAATAACTGAATCCCCCAAAAAATTAATTAACTCGGGAAGTACTTTTTCAATTTTGGGTGCATCCTTAACCATTTCATTTGTAATTCCAGTCAGCTGTGTTATGTATTCATCTATCAAGCATTCAGGTTTCACTAATGTTGTAAACTCTGCAATCTTTTCACCATTTGAAATTTTAATTGCTGCAATTTCTATTATTTCATCATAAGTTGGATCAAGTCCTGTTGTTTCCAAGTCAAGAACAACATAATTATCAATGAATTCCAGAAGACTTTTCCCCTTATTTTCTCTCACTGTTTTTGGTATCCCACCGATAGAAACGCCATTTTCCATGTCAAACGATATAGTGATCCCTAACGACATTCACCTCACTCCTTTCAGATTTCTCTTACAATAACACAATGCCACCATAATAAACTGATGCTGTGATAGACAAGATGTAATATTTTTTCATATATTCCTCCGAGGAATTTGGTTATAAATTTAGAAATACATCTACATAGAATCAATTCACTGGTTAAAGATATTCTATTTCCACCAACCATCTCCGGAGTTCTGTATTTCGAGTATGCCCAAGTGCCCGGGTTGTTGCTTGTTTTATTTGACCAATAGATATACCAAAACCTTTCAGTTCCGATGATTTATTTCTTAAATAGTCATATAAGTCCTTTGCTTCTCTGTCAGATAAATTATTGCTTTGAAGTTTACGAATTAGTTCTATTGGATTGATGTTTTCAATCCGTTTCCTTTCAAGTTCTTTTTCCTGTTCTTCTTTATATTCATTCAATAATACCTGTAGCCGTTTTTCTTGCCTATTGAGAAGAGGGAGCTTAACCCGAAGCTGGTCTGCCATATCATTTGGTACCGGCATGTCAAATGGAATACTAAAGGGTAGACGCCATTTATTTTTAACCTTTTCCAGCAGTTCTTCCTTTTCTAGATCTATTTTTTGTAATCCTTTTGTTATTAATCTAACCATTTCCGGGCTCATATCAGTATGTTGTTCAAAATGTATAACACCTAATTTATATATTTTACCGGTTGGCTTATGAAGAATGGTGTACCTACGTCTAAGTGATCTACCACATTCACACTTTAAGTTGCCGTCAACGATTATATTATCCTCATATTCTATTAACTGCCATTCTAGCAGACTCTCAATAGTTTTGTCGGGATTGTCCAATTCTTCTTCAGTCAAAACACTTCCGAGTTTTTCAGCCCATGAATTAAGCCACTTTGTTTTCAGACCCCGTTTTATATAACCGTCTAAAACTTTCTTTTGTTCTTCGGTTAAAGATAAATACGTTTTCTTCAAATCGTTCTTATCCATTCTAGCAGGACCCCCAAATAAGCAATAAGTTATATTCTATATTAAAGTCCTTTTACCGTGATAACTTAGGAATATTAATTGGTTCACTTAACCCATATTGCTTTAAGTACCAGATAGCATACTTATAAGCGTTTACTTCTTTTTCCCTTTTATCATAAATATTTTTGTTTCCAAACTTATACTCTTTGACCTGATTCATATATTGCCAAGCATGACGCATCTCATGTGCTAAAGTTCCAATATGATTTTCGTCTTTTACAGCAACAATAAATTGCCCGTCATTCCATAAAAACCCACCATTTTGAGTAATAGTTCCCCCATTATCCGTTATTACCCTACATGCCTCTGGGCCAGCCAAAATGACTGGCGCTATGTTTAACTTATTCTTTAATTCATTAGAGTGATAAGTGAAATCCATACAAGATTGTATTGATATAAATGCCTCTGCCCCTCTTACCCCCCTAGAACATTTGCTTTAGAGTTGATATATTTTAGTGTCTTACCACTAAGCAGATTTGTATCTATTATAGCTTTTATATAAGGGTTTTTACTCTTCTTTTTATAATACCACATATCAATTTTCCCAATAGCCAACTCAAAAAAAGAAGGTTTGATAATTGTAATTGCATTGCCGAATACATGTTCAAGTGACTTTCTTTTAAAGTGCCAGGTGCAAAATACTACATTCTTTTTTAAATTTTTAGCTTTTAAAATATTAATAGAGCACATACCTAAAAAGCTATTTATATCGTGATTACTCTTGTTAAAAACATGCAGTTCGATGTATCCAAATGGATTATATAAGCTCGGTGAAAATTCCTTTGTTCGGGATTTACTGACCAGTAAAAACCATATATATACTGCTGCGATTATTAGCCATATACCAAGATTGTATTTTGCTTGTGTTACCCTCAGTATTAATATCCCTGCTAAGGTAAAGGTTAATAGACCAAATATGAAATTGATTTTAGTTATATAGTATTTTATCCTCATGTAATCCTCTGTTATCGAAATTCAGACGGTATTTATCTAAGTTTCAATGGTTTGTGAAAGAGTTAACTATTAAGTGTACTTTTATCTCTTTTTTTCCTTTTAATATTATCTAATATAATAGCCTCAATAACATATGGCTGCTCACAATTATCTTCATTAGCTCTAAAATTACATCGAGGACAATCAAACCTTATTCCATAAATAGATGAACTTTGTATTAATGAAGTTTCACAGTTAGGACAATGAGCCTCTAAATCTGTGATTAACCAAGCATTTTCGTAATTACTCCATCGCCAACTCCATGTCCACTTCCACTTTTTTAAAATATCCTCTCTATAATTGTAAAATTCTGGTCTGTCATCTTCCCCATGTTGAAATCTCATAATCAAATAAATAATTGAAATTAAAGCTATCAGAAGCCACCATACTTTTAGTTTAATATTTAAAACATAAATAATAATGTTCAAAATAAACTTTAGTACTTTTCCAAAAGTATCAGCTATTGGCTTGTTCTTTGAATAATCATAAATGATAGTAAGAATAAAACTTAATATTGCTGTACCTATACTAATTGTCCAAGGAGATTTTACCCATTTCCCTTTTATCATTTTGCCTCCATGTACCCAACGCACCAAATGTATCGTCCATTTTATAGGAACATCTTATTTCCAATATTATTGTGACTCAAAGTGTTTATAAACAATATTTAGAACCATAACGGATAAGTCAGCTAGGTTTTGACTTTCTTGCTGACTTATCCTTTTGTTTATTAAGCTATCAATATCCATTGATATCATCTTATTTTCATAATAGGAAGTAAATATAGTATACTCAGACGTGGTATTTGTGTAAGGTACAAGAATATCACAGATCCTTCTTCCAAAATTGTCAAGTAAATCAATATCCTCTTTGCTTAAGGCGACATAGGATGGATATTTATATTTAAAATTTAACTTATTACAATCAATTAGTTGTACTGAGCAAATCTCTAATTTTTCCATTCATATCTCCGTTTTAGCCAACATATCTTTTTATAGAAATTTTTTGTGGAAATTCATTATAAATATATCCCTGTTCGGGTGAAATCCCAATTAATTCCGGACGTTCATCATATATCTCTTGCAACGATTTTTCTCTCACGCCTCCAACAATACTAAGTGGTTCTTGCAATTTTATAGGATAATTCTTAATCATATCTTCAATTAGTTCTTTTACTCTTTCTTGGTCTTTTGCAAATACAATACCTTCAAACTTATTTGGCTGCTTTCTACTATTAAGTTTACTATAATAAAAATGTACTGAATAAATCATACTTACTTACCTCCGTTAAATCAATTTTGAAAAATAAACTTTGATTTCGCAACTGCTTAAACTTATAGTAAGCAATTTTATTTGTTGCGTATTTTATTAAGTTCTTCATTTGTGTGTTTCATAACTATGCCCGTTTTCAAAGCATTACCAGCAGCTTTTACATATGTAACCATATAGTTTCATATAAGCTACCTGGGGTAATTATGTGATTCAACCTTAGAGAAAGCACTCACAAGCCCGATAGCAGCAATTAAAAATCCTACAATTACTACTATAGTTGGAACGTTAGATTCAAAATACTTACCCCTTTGAATTTCATAAGTATATACTCCCAATAAAAGAGCGGATATCTGAATACGAAGGAAAATTATTGCTACCCCTACAACTGCTATAACTATACCAGATGTCTTAGGTTTGTTCATTTAAATACCTCCGTTTATATAAGTAGAATCTATTTCTCATAATACTCAATTATTTAATATTTTGTAATTATTTAGGTTATCATAATATATTTAGTATTATAGCAAAGAATTGTTGGGAGTAAAAGCTTATTTATTCTTTTATATGAATATAACGAACAAGAAATTTAGATAGTTTCCATAGATTTTGCCGAATTTATAAAAATTAAAATGACTTACGATTGGACAAGATGTCGTGTTAAATTGAAAAGTTGTCGCTTCCAAATGAAATTTGTCAAATAAAATCTTAGTTATATGAACAAAACAAAGGAGAATATTTTTCTGAAATAATATTCTCCTGAACCTATACAACTTATATTATATTTGTAATCTATACTGTCAACTGTCTTCTATTAACTGTACACTGTCAACTGATTTCATCTTACCGTTTCTGCCTTCAGTTCCTTGCTCAGCTTCTTTATAGCCTTTTTCTCTATTCTCGAAACGTATGACCTTGAAATACCCAGCATTTTTGCAATTTCCCTCTGGGTTTTGGTTGTACCGTTTAAAAGACCGTACCGGAGTTCAAGCACAATTTTTTCCCTATTCTTTAAAACAGATTTCATTTTATTATACAGTTTTCTAACCTGCATTTTCAATTCAACTTCATCGACTATGGATTCTGCTTCATTGCCGATAACGTCAATCAGGGTGATTTCATTGCCTTCCTTGTCTACACCTATAGGGTCCTGCAGCGATACTTCGGCCTGTGTTTTTTTACTTGACCGTATTTGCATAAGGATTTCATTTTCAATACATCTTGCCGCATAGGTTGCAAGTCTGGTTCCTTTCTGCTGGTCGAACGTAGATATGGCTTTAATCAGACCGATGGTACCTATTGATATAAGATCGTCACAGTCATTTCCGTTTGAAGTGTATTTTTTTACAATATGCGCAACAAGCCTAAGGTTTCTCTCAATAAGGACATTTCTGGCATCCTCGTTTCCCGCTTTGTACATCTCGATGTATTTCTGTTCTTCTTCTGGTGAAAGTGGAAGAGGGAATGAATTTGCGTTTGATACATAACCAAGCAGAATAAAGACGTTGTTTAAAGCCCCGGATAGTAGAGAAAACAGCTCCGTAAGCAAATAGGGATCCCTCCTAAAAATGGGATACCCTATAAGTATATGAGCGAAATTCTTATTAATTGCCAGTACAACAAAAATAAATCAGAAATTATTTTAGTAAATATAAAAAAGGACAGCAATTCAATTAATTTTGAAATGCTGTCCATAGTATCTACTTTTTTTAATTGATAAGAACTTTTAAGCCTTAAGCTGGTTTCCGCAATTCTGGCAAAACCTTGATGACTCGTCGTTTAGTGACTGGCAGGCTGTACAGCGTACCATAATCGGCTGGTTATACTGGGGTCCCTGATTAACCGGAGGGTATTGGTTCATTTGTGGCTGATTTATCGGATTCTGCATCTGAGAATAATATGTATTCTTTTTGGATGATCCTACCGCCAGAAGTATTATTCCGAAAACAAGCAATATACCGCCGCATACGAACAATGCTATCATTTCTTCATCACTACCCCCGAAAGCTCTAATTAGCCTCGATTCTGTGGAAGTAGCTCTAAAAACACCAAGACCGGCCATAACAATACCGGCTGCTAAAAAAATTCCGCCAAATACCTTTCTGAATGTAGGGAATTTTACAGATAAAAATATAAATACCACAACTGCAATAGCGCTTATAATTATAATAGCTGTTGATGAACTACTGCCAATGCTGCCTACGTCAAAATTGGCCATAACAACTCCCCTTTAATAAAAATATTTTATAACAACAATATTATAGTACAAAAAATATCAGTAAAGATAGCTAAATTTGATTTTTTTATGCATATTGTATATTTTATGTATTTACAGTCCTTTCCTGGATATTTCCTCAGCAATTTCTTCAAACACCGGGGCTGCTGTCTGACCACCGCTTTTTCCGTCTTCTGCGAAAACAGCTATTGAATATTTGGGGTTATTTTGCGGAAAATAGCCTGCAAACCATCCGTGTACCACTTTTATTCCATTCACATACTGTCCTGTTTCGGCTGTTCCTGTTTTGCCGCCTGAACCTCCGTATTGGACAAGGCCGGCTTTAGTACCGGTACCGTTTTCAGTTACCTGTTCCATAACCTCCCTGACTTTTTGAGCTATATTTTCCGAAACAATCCTGCTTCCCTGATTTACCCTGTGCTCCTTAACA
>JAUZPR010000170.1 GCA_030705825.1 Bacillota bacterium
AACAAGCCAATTAATACAGCAGCAAATATAATTAATTTTGTTGTTTTTTTCTTCTTTTTCTTCTTTATCAAATCCTTTATTTGTATTTCCTTTATATTATAATTCATAAATAAATATCACCTTGGAAATATGTATTTATTAAATATTATATGGATGTCAAGAGTAAAAAATGGCACCTTCTTAATGGCCAAAAAGATAAGTTGCAGTATTTTGGAAACTACACGTTTATAGTGTTGACCTTAATTAAAATTAAGAGTAATATTATTGTGTGCATATGCACATTATGATATGGGGTGATTTAATGCCAAGACCCAAAAAGTGCAGGATAGTAGGATTTATTCCTAATAATCCCTGCTTTCATCCTCAAGTGCAAAGCGCTGAAGAAGTGGTGCTAAGTATTGAAGAAATTGAGGCTGTACGGCTATCAGATCTTCTAATGATGGAACAGGATAAGGCTGCAGATAATATGGAGGTCTCGAGAGGAACCTTTCAAAGAATCATAAATTCTGCCAGGCTTAAACTTGCAGATGCGATTGTTAATGGAAAAATAATACGTATTGAAGGAGGCAATTTTGAAGTAATAGATGGAAAACCTTGCTGCAGGAGACATAGAGGATGCTGCAGGCAGGGAGTATGTGACAAGTTTGAGGAATGCAAAGCAAATTCTAAATATAATGAGGTGGAAAAATGAGTGATGATGGTTGTAACTGTGGAAGTAGTCAATGTGGAAGTGATTCCTGTTCATCAGGAGGATGCGGCGGAGCGCAGCAAAGTTTTCTGGAGAATACCCACGAATTGAATTCTATTAAAAGGGTCATCGGTATAGTCAGTGGAAAGGGAGGTGTCGGAAAATCTCTTGTAACCTCCATGCTGGCTGTGAACATGCGCAGAAAAGGATATAATGTAGGCATTCTTGATGCCGATATAACAGGTCCATCAATCCCAAAGGTTTTTGGTATTACTAAAAAAGCCGAGGGAAATGAGTTTGGAATTTATCCGCAAATAACACATAATGACATAAAGGTTATGTCTGTAAACCTCCTTCTTGACAAGGATGATTCTCCTGTTATCTGGAGAGGACCTATTATTGCCGGAACGGTAAAACAATTCTGGACCGACGTAATCTGGGGTGACGTTGATTATTTATTTTTAGATATGCCTCCGGGAACAGGAGACGTTCCGCTTACTATTTTTCAATCCATACCTTTGGATGGCATAGTGATTGTTACATCTCCTCAGGATTTGGTTTCTCTTATTGTAAAGAAAGCTTACAATATGGCTGAATTAATGAATGTTCCTGTTTTGGGTATAGTCGAGAATATGAGTTACCTGAAATGTCCCGACTGCGGCACCGAGATAAAGCTTTTCGGCGAAAGCAAAATCGAGTCCATATCGGAGAAATTGGGTATCAAGGTCCTTGGAAAGCTTCCCATAGATCCTTCTCTGGCTGAATTGTGCGATAAGGGTGAAATAGAAAAATATAATGCAGACTATTTGGATTACGCGGCACAATACATTGAAGAAAAATTCGCAGAAAGGAGTAATAAAAATATGATATTAGCTGTTGCAACAGATGGATTAAATGTATCGGAACACTTTGGAAAGTGTGAAACCTTTACGTTGTTTGAAATTGTAGATTCTGAAGTAAAAAGCAAAAAAACAATCAGTACAATCGGGAACCAGCATGGTAATCTTCCACCGTTCTTGAAGACACAGGGAGTGCAGACGGCAATACTCGGTGGTATCGGGGGCGGAGCAAAACAGGGCCTTCTTGAAAACGGAATAGAATATATAGCAGGTATAAGCGGAAACATTGATGAAGTTGTTGCTCAATACATCAAAGGTACCTTAAAACCGGGAGCAGGAGAATGCAGCGGACATGACCATGGCGAACACAGCTGCAGCTGCGGAAATCATTGATGGGTAAAAGTTGTTATAGCTGTTTTTGAAGGATCATTTCAGAAAATGAGACAAAGGGAATTCTTCTTCCTTTGTCTCATTTGTAGTGTATAGAACATATGAAATTCTTTAAATGACGGTGGAGGAAGTATGACATTATTTTTTGATTAATTTACAGTCTTTGCAATAACCGAATATTTCAAGCTTATGCCCGGTTACATCAAAGTCGAGCTTGCTTTGTATCTTTTTTTCAATCTCATCAAAAGGACAGCCTTCAATGGAAAACATTTTTTTGCACTTGATACAGACAATATGATGTTTATGCTCCATCCTGTTCAACTCGAACATTGACTTGTTGCTATCTGCTATATTTGATTTCAGAGCAATACCTTTGTTGACAAAAATCTCAAGTATCCTGTAAACGGTTGAAAGATTTATTTTGAAATCAGATTCTTTCAGCTTTAGATATACCTGCTCTGCTGTAACAGGTACATCCGACTGTTCCAGAATTTCGTATATAAGATTCCTGCTTTTTGTGTTTTTTAGTCCCTGGCTTGTAAAAAACTCTTTATTATCAGTATTCTGCAAATATATCATCCCTTTAACCCGAATATCAATAATTTTATTATACAATATATATCAAATATTAGCTAAATTTCAATTTAATCAGGAATGTTACCGCAAAGAAAATAGATGATATAACGACAATGGTAGCCCCTGTTGCCGTATCTAAAAAATATGAGAATATAAGTCCTGCCAAGCCTGAAATAACGGCAATCGAAACAGAATAAAGATGATATTGTCTGGTGTTTTTGGAAATGTTCCTTGCCGCTGCAGCCGGAAGCACCATCATTGAGCTTATCAGCATGATACCGACCCATTGTATCGAAATGGTAACTATTAATGCAACCACAAGAGAAAATATGTATTCATAAACCTGGACATTTATGCCTCTGCTCCTTGCAAGGGAGTGATTAACACTGACAAGCAGCAGCTTATTGAATACCAGAAACCATAATACGACAATAATTATAAAAACAATAGCAAGAAGCAATAAATCGGTTGAGTTGATACTTAATAAATCCCCGATAAGGTATACCGAGTATTTATTGAATCCGCCTCTGCTCGATAATATGGCAATACCGAGCGCCACAGCCGTAGATGAAAAAACTCCTATGATTGTGTCGGTTGAAGCAGTATTTGCCTTTTTTACTATAATTATTAAAACCGTCATAAGTACTGAAAAACATATCATAGACCATAAAGGCTGATGAATACCGACTATTACCCCAAGAGCTATCCCGGTAAGTGCGGAATGTCCAAGCGCGTCTGAAAAGAAAGCCATACGGTTATTTACTACCATGGTTCCCAGCAAACCGAAAAGTGGGGTGACAAGTAATATGCCCAGTAAGGCATTTATCATAAAAGTATGTCCGAAAATGTCATTGAACGTGTTAATAATATCATGTAATACCGGCACTATTCTATTCCCCCTTTCTCATTTTTCAGTTGGTTGGTCCAGTCTATGCCGAAAGTGTCAATAACCCTTTTGTCGGTAAAAACTTGTTTTGGCGTGCCACAGCTTTCAACCGTTTTATTATTGATAAAAACAACGCGGTCGGCATACTGTGCAACAAGATTCAGGTCATGAGAAACAAGAAGTATAGACAAATCGTAGTTGGTACGCAGGTCTGATACTGTTTTATAAAACATTTGCAAGCCATTCTGATCGACACCTGACACCGGTTCATCCAGTAAAAGCAGGTCGGGTACAGGTTCAAGAGCAAGTGCCAGTAACACTCTTTGCAGTTCTCCCCCTGATAATGCTCCCAAACGCCTGTCAATAAGGTGGTCGGCCTGTACCTTTCCAAGACTCTCCTTCACACTTTGATGCAAATGTTTTGAACGGGATAGCCAGACAGGTATTCCTGTGCGTGCTGCGGCAAATAAATCAAAAACACTCATTGGCGAGCTGTTATCGAAATCAAGCTTTTGAGGTACATAACCCAATAAAGGCCGGCCTGTTCGCTTGCTTTTCGCATCCAGGAATATCAGTTCTCCGGTATGGGGGATTTCACCCAGTATAGCTTTTAAAAGCGTGCTTTTTCCTGCCCCGTTTGGACCGATAATTGCCGTCAGATCACCGCAATGAATATGCAAATCAACATTTTTCAATATTTCAAATTTATTGCGGGTTACTCCGAAATTTTGTATCTTCGTGCAGCATAACCCGCAGGTGCAGGTGCTGCACTGTACGTTTTCATGGTTTGTCATTTCAATGCCTCTTCCAAAACTTTTAAATTGCTGTCCATAATATTAATATATGCGTTGGCATCCATAGGTCCTGTTACTGCTGGGTCAAGCGTATAGACTTTTGAACCTGTTTCCTTCGAAATGGTTTCTGCTGCAGAAGCCGAATATTGCGGCTCTACAAACAAAGCTTTCACCTTTAGCTTATTAATTGTATCGATGGTATCTGCCAGTTCTTTTGCGCTTGGCTCGGAACCGGGCTCACGCTCAATGACTCCTGCAATATTGAGGTTGAATTCTTTTGCAAAATATGGGAATGCTTCATGAAAGGTTATTATATCACGATTTTTAAGACCATCCAAGGCCTTATGCATTTTATCCCTTTCAGCTTCAAGCTTTTTGACGTATGCTTCGGTGTTGGCATTATATTTGGCGGCATTATCAGGGTCTAAGGATGCCAATTGGATTCCTATATTTTTCACCTGCCGTATGGC
The DNA here is from genome assembly GCA_030705825.1 of Bacillota bacterium. Lineage (GTDB taxonomy): Bacteria > Bacillota > Clostridia > Acetivibrionales > JANLFN01 > JAUZPR01. The sequence goes on from JAUZPR010000170.1 coordinate 4,644, forward strand.
ATTTGAAATGCTTACCCATAGATGAGGGTTATCACCTTCATCGCCTTCCCCTTTTATCAATTCGATTCCCTTACTGCTGACAATTGTTTTAAGGTCGGGAAATTGTTTTATTACCTTGTCCATGAAGGATTCCATTCCTGCCCCATTAATGACAAAGAAGCGGGCTCCCTCCAGATTTTTCATATCCTCCGGCGTCACTGAATAATCATGCAGACATCCGGTAGCTTGCTTGGTCATATCAATAACCTTTACATTGGGTATATCCTTTGCCACATTTATTGTCATTATATACATCGGGTAAAAGGAAGTGGCAATTGTAACAGTTTTTCCTCCAGCAGTTGAATTGCCTTGGCTATCGGTGGTTTTAGAACCGCTGTTAGTACCACATCCGCTAAATAGAACGATAAGTACTAAAGTGATCGATAAGAATTTTAAAATCTTTTTTGTCATAGCATATCCTCCGGAATTGCAAATAGTTTGCATTTGCATATTAATACTATATATTATTGATGAAGAAATATCAAGATAATCATTATGATAATATTGAAAAGCATGACAGCCCGGTTCCCGAAGCAAGAACCGATACATATTATAAAAAGCGGCCTTGTTTTCGCCAAAACCATTGATGAACGGTTCGAAACAGAAGTCATAAGCTGTCACCCGGATATTACCGACCCGACCTGCAATTGCATAGAGAAGTTCACTTTGAAGGTATGATTTAAATAAAAAAACTCCCTGTATAAGTTTGCTTTACAGGGAGTTATTATTTTATACCGGATAATCTATTCTCCTTTTCCCAGCAGAAAACTGATAATCAATATCGAAAAAACAATAATAGTTATTATAGTGTACAAGGAATCTTTTTCTTTAATAAAAGTAATAATTGATATTCCGACTCTGAAAACCGGGGTAAGAATCAATAAAAGCAGTCCGGCAGCAATTATAGCGTAGGACTTAAATGAAGCAATGCCATTTATGACCTGTGACAGGGACGTTGGGAAAGTCCCTGAAGGATAGCCGCTGTTACCGGTAGCTAAAAGCAAAATAAAACCAAATCCTATAACAACCGCACTTATGATAACCCCAAGCCGCAAGGCCTTGCTTATGAATATTTCGGTATCATTGATTTTACCCGATCTGTCATTTCCAATATCACTCATATATTAACTCCTTTAACAATCATCTGAATAGAAACATAAAGAAGCACAGGTATGAAAATCATTCGCAAGGTAACACTTTTCAACTGTTGCATAACCTTTGTGCCTATTGTTGCCCCGATAAGTACACCCAGTGCCACAGGCGCAGCAATCTTGGGATCTATGTTTCCGCGTGTAAAATATACACCGGCGCTTGCTGCCGCGGTGACTCCCATCATAAAATTACTGGTTGCCGATGAAACCTTCATTGGAAGCTTCATAAACGTATCCATTGCCATTACCTTGAAAATACCGCTGCCTATACCAAGAAGACCAGATATGACACCTGCAACATACATCATACCGAAGCCTCCGTAAATACCTGTAACATTGTAACTGATTTCTTTTGAATGCGCCTTGTCATAGTATGTTCCATTCATTTTTAATTTGTTTGCCAGAGGATGAGGTGTAAATTCCCTGGGCAATTCCTGTTTCCTTTTTCTGCACATGTTAACCGCAGAATAAAGTAACAGCAAACCGAATATGACATACAAATATTTGGGATTAATCAAACCTGAGATAAAAGCTCCTGTCAATGCTCCGATAGTAGTAGCAATTTCCAGAAACATACCTACCCGGATGTTTGTTATTTTATCTCTAAGATATGCTATTGCCGAACCGCTGGAGGTCGCAATTACCGAAATAATGCTGGCCCCAATGGCATATTTTATATCGATTCCAAGAATCAGTGTAAGAGAGGGGGTTATTATTATCCCACCGCCCAATCCCAGTAAGGATCCAAGGAAGCCTGCAAAAACAGAAAAAACAAGTATTTCAATTGACTGAGAAATCATATTCTAAATCCGCCTTTTATATATTAATGCTTTAGAATTATTTTATCTTATCCACTCAGGAATATTAAAATTTATATCTGACCTGTAACAAACTGAACCCCAATACTTACTATAGCAACTGTGAACCATACAATCAATCCCAGTAATAACGG
>JAUZPR010000171.1 GCA_030705825.1 Bacillota bacterium
TTATGATACCAGTTCCTTGAACTCGGGCATTGCCTTTAAGCTGCGGAATATTGTATTGGACTTGACATCTTCAATAATTTCCTTATTTAGTTCAATGGCTTTTTTGAGATTATCTATGGCAATGTCTTTTTTCTTGAGCAAAGTATATACTATTGCAATGTCATAATATAATTCGCTGTCCTCCGGCTTGAATTTCATTGCCTTTTTATAGACATCGACCGCATCTTCATATTTTTTAAGCTCAATCAGTGCTGCTGCCAGATGATAGCTTATTTCATATTCTTCCGATTTTATTTCCAAAGCACTTTTGAAAGCTTCTACTGCTTCTGAATAGCGTTTCATCTCTGAAAGCGTAACGCCCATATTATAATACAAACTGTATTCCTCAGGATTTTTCTTCAGGCCTCTTACATATACTTCAAGAGCTTTCATGTGATTACCCTGGGTTGAAAGTATAATGCCCAGATTATTGTATGCTTCTATAAAATCAGGTTTGATTTCTATAACCTTTTCAAAAGCATCAACAGCTTCTTCCTGGTTGCCAATGTCATCAAGGGTAACTGCCAGGTTATAATACCCCTTATAACTGTCAGGTGCAATTTCCACTACCTTTTTATAGGATTCTGCGGCTTCCTTCTTTTGGCCCAGCTGATACTGAACAGTTCCAAGACTATAGAAGGCATTGTGGTCTTTAGGACTGAGTTTTGTCAGTTTCAAATATTCCAAAACGGCTTTTTCATAATTTTCAAGCTTTGTGTATACCTTGCCAAGCAGTTCAGATGCCTCTGTATATTCTGAATTCAGCTTAAGGCATTCATTTAACTCAATATCGGCTTCTTCATATTTTTTCGTATCATAGTATATTTTTCCTATAACATAATGAACGTTATAATTTGTACTGTCATTGTCGGCTATCCGCTTGTAATAATCAAGAGCTTCCTCTGTTTTGCCGGCTGCAATCAATGCCCTTGCAATATTTTCATTTGCATCTTCCAATCCCGGATTGATATCAAGAGCTTTTTTGTAATATTCAATAGCCTGTTCATATCTGTTGGTCCTGAACAATGCATTTCCCAGGTTATAATATACGGCAAATACTTCATATTTAATATCGGCTTCTGATTTTGTATCCGGTGTATCTTTGGAATGTCTGGCAGTTTCAAAAATACTTTTGCCTTCGGATGAATTGTTGGCAAGACTTTCATCAAGCTCTACCACTTTTTTATAATTATAAACCGCTTCATTATAATTGCCTTTATAATAACAAACATTTGCAAAATTAAATAGAAGGCCGGGAGAATTCCTTATGAGTTTTACTATTGGAACATATATTTCGTACGCATTGTCGTAATCCTTGCCGTTCACATACAATTGAGCCTGGGTAAGACTTTTTTTGATATTTTTAAGTATATCATCCTTATTGATGCTTAAATCTCTCATAAGCTCTGAAACCTGACGTTCTCTTATTATGGGTTTCAGATAGTTTCTGGAATCGGAAGCTTCATTCTCATTATTTCTTGGAGCCGGTTGTATAAAACCCTGGTACACACCCTGCCTTTTTATCTTTTTCATCATTATTACATAGTCATAAACAAAGAATCCTGCAGGTATTACTATTCCGAGAACCACATAACATGCTTCAATTGAGTTTGTTGTTTTTACCCCATCGGTAAAACCCAATATAGCTATTGTTATGGCAACAACCTGCAGCGAAAGTGTAATCAACACCTCAAGCTTTCTTCTGAGAAATAACCTGTAAGCCATGTAAGCGATCAGGCTTAACATCAAGAGTATGGTAAATCCTATATTTACAGACAAAAATCATCCCTCTCTTTCAGCGAAGAATATTTTGTAATACTAATTTATTTACTTTTTATGTATTCATTAGTAATCTTATTACCTTTTATCCTTCGTTAAAAGCATTTCCTGAAGCTGTATCTTTGATATCAATACCTGTCTTGGTTTACTCCCTTCAAACGCTCCTACAATACCCCGTTCCTCCATCTGGTCAACTATTCTTGCAGCCCTTGCATATCCCACCTTGAACTTCCTTTGTATAAGTGATACCGAAGCTTGCCCGGCTTCTACAACCAGCTCTATAGCCTGTGGAAGAAGCTCATCGTTATCGCCCGGGTCGTTTACTGTCACAGAATCATTGCTGTTATTTATCTCTTCCATGATATCATCGTTGTAATTCACGTTTCCTTGTGATTTTATGTGTTCTACTACCTTTTCCACTTCCTTGTCGGATATGAATGAACCTTTAATTCTTATGGGTTTGGGCTCTCCTACCGGGAAATAAAGCATATCTCCCTGACCCAATAGCTTTTCTGCACCAGCCATGTCTAAAATTGTTCTGGAATCCACCTGGGATGAAACTGCAAACGCTATTCTTGAAGGAATATTGGCTTTTATTACTCCTGTAATTACATCAACAGAAGGCCTCTGTGTAGCTATTACAAGGTGCATTCCTGCTGCCCTTGCCATCTGTGCAAGTCTGCATACCGCATCCTCCACATCGTTTGGAGCAACCATCATCAAATCTGCCAGTTCATCTATAATAATGACAATTTGAGGTAATGGGCTTTCATTACCGTTATTTCTTAAATAGTTATTATATCCCTTTATGTCCCTTACGCCCTTTTCTGCAAACAGCTTATACCTGTTGACCATTTCCTGTACAGCCCAGTTTAATGCCCCCGCAGATTTTTTAGGCTCGGTGACTACAGGTATCAAAAGATGCGGTATTCCGTTATATATTCCAAGTTCAACTACCTTTGGGTCAATCATAAGCAGCTTGACATCTTCAGGTGATGCTTTATACAACAGACTAATTATAAGACTGTTTATGCATACGCTTTTTCCTGAACCTGTAGCTCCTGCTATCAGTAAATGAGGCATTTTTGCTATGTCGGCTACAATATTGTCTCCCGAAATATCTTTTCCCAAGGCAAAGGACAACTTGGAGGAATGCTTGATAAACTCAGGCGATTCAAGAACCTCCCTGATATATACAGGAGTAATCTCCTTGTTCGGTACTTCAATCCCTATTGCAGCCTTTCCGGGTATGGGGGCTTCAATTCTTACACCTGATGCGGCTAGATTAAGGGATATATCATCAGACAAACCTACAATCTTGCTTACCTTTACACCCGGGCTGGGCTGAAGCTCGTATCTTGTGACAGCAGGGCCACGGCTTATATTAATTACTTTTGCTTCAACACCAAAACTGTCCAAAGTAGATTCCAGTTTTTTAGCAGCTTCTATAGCAGTATTTTTATAGTTTTTGATATTTTTTCCGTATTCAACATTTTCATTTAGAATATCAATCGGAGGTACGCTGTATTCGACACCCGAATGCTCTGTGGTTTTTATCTGGAGCTTTTCCTCACTGCCTTCTGAAGAATCTCCCGGTTCAGTGTTAACCTTCTTACGCATGTCGTTTATTATTAATTCGGAATGATCCTCTTCCTTATTAATCTCTTCTATTTGGGGAGTCTTGTTGTTTGTTTTTTCCTTCAATTCCCTTGATGTTTTTTCTATTTTAAAATCGATAACTTTAGGCTTGTACCGGAAATCAAGGCTCAAATCCCCATTATCCTCAATTACACCCGGACCTATATCAGGGTCTTCCAATTCAGCTTCAAAAGTCTTTTTCCCAACTTTTGCAGACGGTTGTTTTGGATTCTTCCTTTTAAACATTGCCCTTAAGTTCCTTACAAATTCCGCAACCGACATATTGGTAAGGAAAATTGCATCTATAATACAAAGTGTGATAATTATGATTGCAGTTCCCAGGGATTTGAACAGTGCTATTAGAGGTGCACATATTATACCACCAATTACTCCCCCGCCAATATTTTTAATTCCGTCGTTAAAGAATTTAGCCAGTGTAGATCCGATATCCATATTTTCAAAATCGGAGGATCTGTAGGAGAACGATTGCAGTAAAGCAGAAACCAGAACTATAAGTATTAATGTATATGTCAATCTTAATTTGAATACTTTACTTACTTTTTTAAATATTATAAATATACCGCATATAATTATTATAAAAGGTAAAAAATACGCCGGTATTCCAAGCAGGCCAAAAAAGAGCTTTTTTATAAACTGTCCGAACAACCCTATTGAAGCTGTAAAAAAGAAACTTAAAAATGTAAGAACACCAAAAGAAAGTATTATTATACCTGTAATTTCATTATTATATCCGGCTATGCCTTCTTTTTTCCTGTTACTTCCTTTTTTCTTCTGTTTTTTTACAGTCACTAAAGCACCCCCGAATTGAACAAGCATACATTAAGTAAATATATCATATTTTTGAAGTATTTACTACTGTATATTTTCTTATAAAGGAGTAGATACGCCAACTTGTATTATTTTGCTCAGAAGTATTTTTTTTTTAATTTTTTTGTTATTATTCAAAATTTAAGAAGGATTTTCGATAATTATGTCAAATAGTATTAGATACATGCAAATTATTATACTTTGCGATTTTCTATAGATTTCCCTAAAAATCTTAAAAAGGATGGAGAAAATATGAAATTATCCGTTGCTTCTATTAAAAACAACATTGCTAAAACTAAAAACATCAAAAAACTTCCCGGAATTGTCAAAAAATTTGTAAAGGACAAAAAATACAACAGTATTAAGTTTAAACTTGTTGCATCGTTCCTTGTTATGATAATTCCGATATGTCTGCTTGGATTTATATCGTATTTTAATACCGCATCCTCAGTTGAAGATAATGCTATAAGCTCTTATACGCAAACCATAACCCAATCCTCCAAAAACGTTGATATGATTCTTCAATCTGTCAAGGAAGTAGGAGACCGATTGTCAAGTAATAAAGATATTGCTGTATATATGAATTTAGGTTTGACACAGGGTGATGGATTTAGTCAAAAAAAGCTTCAGATATCTGATTTGCTTCAGAATGAAATATTCAACAGCAAATACATATCAACAATAGTACTTATTGCTCCTGATAATAATGTTACAATTGCACCGGCAGACTATGATACTGCTGGTTCATTGATAACAACAGATTTGGCAAAAGATTCCTCATGGTATAAAAATATGTCATCAGGAAAGATAAATGATGTGTGGCTTGGCAGCCATCCTGAAATAGACAAGGTAAGGATAGCAACTGAAAAACCTTATCCGTGTTCGTATATCAGTGCTATTAAAAACACCGAGGGAACGAAAGTACTTGGATTAATAATGATAGACCTGAAAATTGATCCTATGAATGAATTCCTTAAAGGTGTAAGCATAGGAAATAATTCTTTAGTACATCTGGTAGCCGGAGACGGCGAAATTAGTTCTACCGATAAACTTTTTTCAGATAAAAATTCCAAAGACATGTTTTCAAAGCAGTCTTTCTATACTGCATTGAACAATTCAAAATCAGTAAACGGCAATGCAACTGCTAATTTTGACGGAACAAAGTACCTTGTAGTTTATTCCAAAGCAGCTACTCCGGGCTTCAATCTTGTCGGTATGACTCCTTACAGCGACCTTCTTTCAGGTGCTAATAAGATTTTGATGCTTACCCTCCTGCTCATTTTGTTGGGTATCGCAGTAGCCATTTTCCTTGGATTTTATATGGCAATGAGTATGGGACGTACAATCAACAGGATCATAAATGTAGCTGGCCAGGCTGCGCAAGGTGACCTTACTGTAAATCCTACTTCCAGGAAAAAAGACGAACTCGGAATTCTTACAAAGAGTATTGCTGCAATGATAACAAATATGAGAAATTTAATAGAGCAGGTTACTGTTACCTTCAAAAAGGTTGATAACGGAGCATCTGTTGTAGCTTCTACCTCACAGCAGGTTTCTACTGTTTCCCATGAAATTTCAAATGCAATTCAGGAAATCTCACGTGGTGCTTCAGTACAAGCTTCCGATTCAGAACAAGGCGTAAGTAAGATAGATCAATTATCAGTTAAGATGGAAAAGGTTTCTGACAGCTCCAAGGAAATTGAAAAGATTTCAGTAGATACCATGAGTCTTACCAAACAGGGTCTTTCAGTAATCAATAACCTTAGCAGCAAAGCTGAAGAAACCAACAAGATTACACGTACAATTGTCAGTGATATACAATCACTTGAAGAACACTCAAAATCAATTGGTAAAATCATTAAGGTTATTTCTGGTATTGCTGACCAGACAAACCTCCTCTCCCTTAATGCAGCAATAGAAGCAGCAAGGGCCGGCGAAGCCGGAAGAGGCTTTGCAGTAGTTGCAGATGAGGTAAGAAAGCTCGCAGAACAGTCAATGAATGCAGCTCGTGATATAACCCAGATTATAAAGGAAACTCAGCAAAGAACTGCACAAACTGTTGCAAGAGCTGTTTCTACAGAAGAAATTATTATTTCACAGAACCAGGCTGTTTTAACTACAAATCAGGTATTCAACAATATCGCAGATTCAATGGGAATTCTTGTTAACAAGGTTTCAGAGATTACAGAATATATTAACGATATGGATGAAAATAAGAATCAGGTTATCACAGCAATACAGAATATTTCAGCAGTATCACAGCAGACAGCAGCATCTTCACAGGAAGTTACAGCATCTACCCAGGAACAGCTTTCAAGTATTGAGGAGCTTTCAAGATTCTCTAATGATTTGAAGGATATTGTTGAGGAATTGTCAGCAGTTATCAAGGTATTCAAGATTCAATAA
>JAUZPR010000172.1 GCA_030705825.1 Bacillota bacterium
GAATTTGTCATATATAATGTAATAATATTGAAAAATGGTAATTTGTGTGTTAATCTGGTATTGAATTAGAAGAGTAACTTTTATTTTCGTTCATATTTTAAAGCTGTATAAAAATGTAGTGTTTAGACTACCGGAGGTAAAACCTATTATGGAAGAAAAATTCAGAATATTGATTATTGACGACGAGCAGGGGGTTATTGATGCAATTAAAGCTAATCTGTCCGGGGAATACATCATTGATGGCTGCAATAATTCAAAAGAAGGAATAGAAGCCATTAAAGACGGTAATTATGATCTGCTTATACTTGACTATTTTATAGATGGAATGAACGGAAAGCAGGTAACTGAGAAACTTAGAAAGATCAATGATGAAATTTATATAATGCTTCTGACAGGAAGAGCGGAAGAGGTTCCTGCAATTGAGACACTCAAGACTTTGGATATACAGATGTACTGCGAAAAATCAGCTAACTTTGAAGAAATATTGATAATGATCGAATCGGCTATTAAATCAGTAGAGCATTCTAGAAAAGAAGGTAATTTTGGAGTCAGGCTTAAAAAATTAAGGACCTTAAACGGCTTCAACCAGGAAGATATCGGAAAGATTTTGGGAGTTGGGAGAACTGCTGTAGCAAATTGGGAAACAAATCAAACCGAACCAACCAGTGAAAATATAAAAAAACTTGCAGATTTGTTCAAGGTGACAACCGACTACCTGCTCTGTTATAGGGCAAATTTCGGTGACAACACAAAATTTGAAAAAAGATAGGTATATAGTTTTCCCACTGTTAACAGCCATTCATTCCAAGGCTGCTTAAATCCAAGCGGGAAAGCTGTAACAGGTATTGATATGCTTGAAACCCTTATGACAATACTAATATATCTGATTTCAGCATCTGTGCTTATAATATTGCTGAGAGTAATTAAAAAGCTTGCAGAAAAAACTATTCTACAGAAAATTTGCAGTTTGAATGTTATTCTTGTGTTTTTGTGGACTTTCTTTAAATTATTGAATTTTCTGGTTTTCGTTATATTTGGCAAGACCAATTTTGAAATTTTCTTTTTAGCTTCAGCTTCGGCATTTTTTCTTCCTTCCACACTTGTCTTACTTTCAATATTGTTTATAAAAAAACAGATTGATTATTTAAGAACATATGTTGTAATTTTTATTCCGCCTGTTATCAGTACTTTGCTTCTGGCAACAAATAATCTTCATAAATTGTTCCTTAAGCAATATGATGCCGGAGACAATTCAATGGTATTCGGACCGTTATACTATTTGCACTGTACATGGCAGCTGGCTTTTTCCTGCTTTGCTGTCTGGTATATTGTGTACTATAGCTTAAAATATACAAATGGACTTTCAAAGCAAATATTACTTGTAATATTAAGTATTTTATCTCCGGTTTTAGTGGACTTGCTTATTTACCTGAATTATTTTTCAGCCCTTCCCATATCCATATATAAAAATATAAGTGTGATAAGCTATTGTATTTCAGCGATTTTCCTTACAAGCGCAATTTACAGATATAGATTTCTCGATACAGTTCCAATTGCAATAAGAAGCATTATAGATAATATAAGTGATTCATTTGTTGTTGTGGATCGAAAATTTAACATTTTGGAAATCAACAACGTACTAAAGAAAGATTTCGACACTTTTCTAAAAAGTGATGGAAAGACCTTATCTATAATGTTTGGTCAGGAGATCTTCGAGGATTTTCTGGAGCTTGTTACAGAATACGTTGACCACACCCGTCAAACAGGAAAAATGGACAAATTCGAGTATAAACTATCGGCAGAGGATACCGTTAAGTATTACAATATTGAAGTTTCTCCAATTTTTATAAAGAAAAAGTATATGGCTACTCTGATTTTATTTAAAAACATATCAGACCACATACAGGTCTTAAAGCTGACAGAAGAGAATACCAAACAACTGGTTGAAAAGGCAAGATTGATATCATTGAATCAGTTGATCGGGGGTATAGCACATAATATCAAATCGCCGTTAATGTCTTCTTCAGGGGGCGTGCTTGCTCTTGAAGGACATACTAAAAAGCTGCAGGAATTATTAAAAAAATATGAATTGTTAACCGGATATCCGGAGTGCGACACTATTATAAAAGAAATGCAAAATTGGGAGGCCAGAATCAAACAATATCTTGTTTATATATCCGATGTAATTACGGCTGTAAAAGATCAGGCTGTCAGTTTAAACAGTAAAGAGAACCGGGTCTTCACAATTAAGACGTTATTGGATAAGGTTAATATACTTATGGAGTTTGAACTGAAACGGTCAGGCAGTACATTGGAGCAAATTATAAATGTAGATACTACTACTGAAATTGAAGGTGACATAACAGCTTTGACACAAATAGTGAACAATATAGTTCTTAATGCTATTCAATCGTACCAGCACGGGGGTGTTATAGAACTAAAAGCAGACAAACTGCAGGATTACGTCATATTTACAATAAGGGATTTTGGAAAAGGTATAAATAAAGAAATAAGAGACAAGATTTTCAATGAAATGATAACAACAAAAGGCAAGGATGGGACCGGATTGGGCTTATATATTGCAAATATTGCTGTAAAAGGGCAGTTCAGGGGAGAAATCAATATAGATTCGGAACCTGGTAAAGGAACAAGTGTTTCTATCAGAATTCCTGAAATCAAAAATAGCTACAAAAATCAACAAATAATTTCATAAAAATACAATATTTTATTATTTTAACTTATTTGTTATACTATAGATATAATTAAATTTATGGAGGTGTTGTTTATGTCTTTTATAGGTGCAAGAGTAGCAATTAAAGCACATGACGGAAAGTTCCTCACTATTGATAACGGCAGTTTGAAACTGAAAGAGTGTGACAACGAGCTTAGTCATGAAATTACATTTTATGTTCCGCTGGCAGTCAACAATGTATTCGTGCAGGCTTATACCAGAGAATTTGTAAGTGTCAAAGACAATGGTGAAATCGGATTGGTACCGTGTGATTACAATCTGGGCCAGAATGAAGCATTTAATTTTATTTGCCTGGGTATGAACCGCGCCGCTATAGTAGCCAATAACGGGAAATATGTATCGGCGGTGAACGACAAATTGGGAACTGTAATGGCAAGCAGCGCCAGCATAGGTGAGAATGAGACTTTCGAGGTAATACTTGTATTCAGATAAAAACAGCATCTGATAATAATTTTTCTGGGATGTTAGTTTAGCTTATTAATACATATTGTTAATAGGACGATGGGTATATGATATTCCACCGTCCTATTACTTTACACCGGGGAATGAGGATGGATAAACTTGATTTAATACTTGAAAAGTTGAATCAGATTGATACAATGACGGAAGAAGTAAAAAAAATCAACAATAAAATTGATAATATGCAAGCTGATGTTTTGGCAATCAAAGCAGACAATAAAAAGGTTAATGGTAAACTTGACAAGGTTATAGATATAATAGCGGGAATGAAAGAGGATATTACAGAAATTAATATGGTGTTGATTGATAAAAACGTAAAGGCTATCAAATAAGGTAGCCTTTATTATGTCTATCTTAGTGTTCGCCGAAATATCAAAGGTAAACAAAACAAATTTAGTGGAGAAATTTTTTTTACACATAAAAAACCTCCAGTTGATATTTTTTATATCACCTGAAGGTTTATATATAATTAATATTTTAATGATATTAAACTAGCTTTACCTTGTATCCCTTCATCCATACATCCACCTGTATAAGGTATGCAAACAGCTGCGGCAGGGCCATCAACTGGCCGAACCACGGCTTCCCGTAATCGGATTTTTCATTTTCAAGTATCCAGCGAAGCTTTTTCTCGTCAATAATATCATGAAGCGGTGAATTTCCCTCATCAAGTATATCTGTCAGCCAAGAACGCATTTTGGCTTCGTATGCCGGATTGTGCGTCTTTGGATACGGACTTTTTTTCCTTTCAAGTACATCGTCGGGAAGTAAACCTTTCAGAGCCTGGCGTAAAATACCCTTTTCCCTGCCGTTATACATCTTAAGGCTCCATGGTATGTTCCATACATACTGTACAAGTCTGTGATCACAATAGGGAACCCTGACCTCAAGGCCATGGGCCATGCTCATTCTGTCTTTACGGTCAAGCAGCGTGTTCATGAACCACGTAAGGTTGAGGTAGAACATTTCCCTTCGCCTGGCTTCCAACGGTTCTTCACCCTGCAATCGGGGAACCTCCTCCAGTGTTTCATGGTATCTTCTTGCAACGTAATCCTCGGGTTTGATAAGGTTATATATATCGGGTGAAAGTATTCTTGTGCGTTCACCAAGGTTTTTTGCCCAGGGGAAGGTATTTGCATTTAAATGCTCCTCTTTGTGAAACCAGGGATAACCTCCGAAAACCTCATCTGCACACTCACCTGATAAAGCAACCGTAGCTTCCTTTTTTATTTCTCTGCAGAAAAGCCACAGGGAGGAATCGACATCGGCCATCCCCGGCAGGTCCTTGCCTCTTACCGAGTCTATAAGTGCGTATGAAAGCTGGGGTGTATCCACTTCGATATAATGGTGGTTGGTTCCGCATTCCTCTACCATCCGCTTTATCCATGGCGCGTCTGAGTTGGGCTGAAAGGAGCTGGGTTTAAAATACTTGCTGTTATTGACGTAGTCTATTGAATATGTATGCAGCATTCCCTTATTATGTTTCTTAAAGTACATTGAAGCTATTGAAGTAATTGCACTTGAGTCCAGCCCACCAGATAAAAAGGTACAGACCGGTACATCCGAGACAAGCTGTCTTTCTATTGCGTCCTTGACCAATGTGTGTATGACTTCGATGGTAGTATTTTCGTCATCCTCATGGGGAAAGCTTTCCAACGACCAGTATCTGCGCTGATGTATCCCGGCATCGTCGTATGTAATACAGTATGAGGGTTTTACCTCATGTATCCCTTTGAAAACTCCATGACCCGGTGTTCTTGCCGGCCCAAGCGCAAAGATCTCGGCAAGACCTTCAGCATCCACCTCGGGCTCTACAAATGGGTGAACCAGAAGTGCTTTTATTTCTGATGCAAATATGAATGAATCGCCCCTTTGGGTATAAAACAGAGGCTTTACACCAAATCTATCCCGGGCAAGAAAGAGGGAGCGTTCCTTTTCGTCCCATATACCAAAAGCAAATATACCGTTAAGGTGTTCCACGCATTCCGATCCCCACTGAATATATGATATTAGCAAAACTTCGGTATCCGAGCTGCTGGTAAACCTGTGGCCAAGATTCTCCAGCTCATTCCTCAGATCCGAAGTGTTATAAAGCTCTCCGTTGTATACAAGAATATACGCAAAGCCGCCCTTATACCTTATCATAGGCTGACCACCGCCGGCAGGGTCCACAACAATTAGTCTTCTGTGGGCCAGGGCAGCATGCTGAGAAAGCCACATACCTGAAGCATCAGGACCTCTGTGAGCCAGACTTTTGGACATCTTATCCATAATAACCTGCTGCTGTGACAAATCGGATTTAAGATCAATCCATCCCGCTATTCCGCACATGCAAAGTTCACTCCTTTATTGTAAACACAATGGTTGTTTAAGATTTTTTATTTAAAAATAATATTTTCGCGTTTTAATTAGATAGCTCCGATATCAAAAAGTTAATTCAGTCAATCGGAATAAAGTGTGTCGCCTTAGATACGCCGTTGTAGGTAAGGTTTTGTGCAGGGTATTAAATTGGGTATATAGTAATATATGAATTTACTTAAATTTAGTTACTTTTAATAGATGTGAAATACAAAGAAAAAAATGTTTTAAATGGTATTTTTTCTGGGTATATTAATTATGCTTAGGAAATTATTATTTATCATTAAATTAATTTCCGTTAAGAGTAGTTCAACTGTCTTCTTATTAAACATTTTTTTAAGACTTTTTTCAAAAGTCCTGGGAGGTATACATATGTTAAGTGAAAAACTTCAGGAAATGCTGAATGAACAGATCAGCAAGGAATTCTACTCAGCGTATCTTTATCTTTCTATTGAAGCCTATTTTCTATCGCTGAATCTTAATGGATTTGCAAACTGGTTCCATGTACAGGTGCAGGAAGAAAAAGACCATGCCATGCTAATGTACAATTATCTGGCTAAAGTAGGCGGAAGAATAATATTGAAGGAAATTGCAGCTCCGAAGGTTGAATTCGTATCCATAGAAGATGCACTAAAGACTACGCTAGAGCACGAGCAGTTTGTAACACGTTCAATATATGATATAGTCGATGCTTCCATTTTGGAGAGAGACCATAAAATCAACTACTTTTTGCAGTGGTTTGTTAATGAACAGACAGAAGAGGAAGCAAATGCAGAAAATAACCTGAAAAAATTCATGATAGTAGGAAATGACGGAAAGGGAATATTAATGATGGATTCCGAACTGGCGACAAGAGTATATGTTCCAATAACCAGTACTCAGACCCAGTCCACACAACCATAAAAGGAGATGGAATTAATGGCTAGTCATAACATAATGGCAGTATTGGTTAATCACCGTTCCAAGGAAGCACCCCATGTACAGGAGATACTTACAAAATACGGATGCGCAATTAAAATGAGATTGGGACTGCATGAAACAGATGGAGTTTGCAGCGACGAGGGGTTGATACTTCTGCATATGGGTGACGATGGAGAAGTAGTTAACGAATTGGAAGC
>JAUZPR010000173.1 GCA_030705825.1 Bacillota bacterium
ATAGTTCTGTGTCTCTGCTGCTGTTGCATCCTGCAATTGGTTTTTAATCTTGTTTTCAATCTCTGCCAGGTTGGTTTCCAGCTCATCTATTTCCTGTTCTATCTTCTCCCTTTGGATTATTAGAGCTTCATAGTTGCTTGAAAGCTGTAAGGTAGGCTTTGTTTCATCTGCCCTGGCATATAGCCTGTCTATAACCTTGCTGCAGGCTGTGGACCCGTCTACTGAAGGTGGAATTTTCTTCTGCAGATTATCCCAAAAGGTTTTCTCAATTTGTATAACATCTTCAATCAATTCCGGATCGCGCGGTATCTCCCTGGTGATAAACTTGTTTCCACCAATTAATGCTGCCAAATATGCCTTTTCATACCCCATTACTGCCAGGTAGTGTTGTAGCTGAAGCATATAGCTGTCCGGTATCTTATCGTTCTTCCAATCATCCTTGCCATATTCATTAACTGTCTTAATCTCCAGGATGGCCTTTTCTCCGATAATCTCCCGGTCAATGTTTGCAAGCATGAAAGGATGCTCACAGCTCTGCAAAATTGCATTTCTTCTCCTGGCCTTTTTCCCGGTCCGGACGGTAAATTCTTCCGCAATAATGCTTTCCAGGATAGTTCCCCAGTACATAGCTTCATTTTCCCTGTCTGTAATGCCCTTGTTGTCTATCTTCTCCAGGTAAACATCCATGGGAGACTTCCACCTATTAACTCCGCATACTGCCCCGGCATCACTCCCACCCAGGCCCGCCATTCTTGCCCTTAACCATTCTTCTTTTGACATACCTACAGTTGAGCATAAAACTTTATATTCCATCCAATCACTCCCTTTATATCCAGTTTGAACAAAACTTCATTTCACCTCAACCTACCCAAAAAATAGAAAAAACCAGGTATAAAAGCTTTATACCTGGCTAAAATATTAGTGGAGATATGCAATTAGAAATAGAAGCAGGAACAGCAGGGGATATAGTTTCAAGGCTATATATCGAATAGGTTCAAACTCTCCCTTTTGGGGAAGCATTGCACTTTTAAGTTTCGATATTGCCGATAATACTATACCCTTGTCCTTCCTTGGTAGTTTAATTACTTTCTGCATTGTCACTCATCCTTTCAATTATGTTGATTAAAGTCTGATAATCTACATTGCAGAGAAACGGACTTTTTAATTTTGAATAAATTTCATGTGCATCATTCTTATATCTTTGGTTGTAATATCTTTTGTACTCCCCCAGGAACCCGGTTACTGTTTCTTTGATGTACAAGAGTTGCAGCCTGTTAAGTCTTTTATTCTGTAAGGCTCCTTTAAATAAATCCCGGCACAAGGGATAAAGGCTATTGTCTGTACATTTCTGAGATATGGCAATCTGAGCTTCCAGGCCCTCCTTTCCTCCTCTGATAATGTCCTCCGCATAGGGAGTGTTTTTTGGGATGTACTTGTGAATCAGCACTTTGATTAAGTACGTCAACATGGTTTTTCCTCCTAAAAGTATTCTAATAATCTATTTATCTGGAAGGTTTGGCTTCCTTTCTTCATGAGTGATATGATAAATAAATTATCGACTATTTAAGGAGTACCCGGTCAAAGTCTGCCAGGTTAAGGCCCAATCGAACAACAGTGAAATTCTTAGAGCTGTACATAAGCGGATTAACTCCCATAATAACTATCCTTGGGAACCTTCCATAAAATTCCTTTTTCCAATCTGCTTCCCTGTAGAGCTTCTCATACATCTGCATCCGGCCCATACTGGTTGAAACGTGTTTCCAATCCACTTCAAGCAGTACCGTATATCCCAGGCCACCATATCCAAAAGCAGCAAAAGCATCGGGATTAAATGTATTATTGAAATAATGCGGCTTTTTAAACTCAATAATCTCTGCTCCTATATAAATCAGCATTGAGTAAAAATCCAATCTGAATAAATCGTGCGCTGAAAGCTTCTTATCCATGTAATAAACCTTCTGCTTTGTTATATTGTTGTCATAGCTCTTCAATATTTCCTGCTCTTCCAGGTGTCTAAGCTTCCTCCTAGCATATGTGTATCCGTCCTCATTGTTAAACTGTCTGTAAAAAATCCTTTGTATCTGCTTAATTGTTGCGGCCTTATGCTCTTCTATGTGCCTAAGTATGGCCTTATCAATCTCTACCAGCATTTTTTTTCAATTCCTCCAAATCCATTATTCCGGTTAATTTGCTTTCCTTTTTCTGTTCCTCAACTACCCTGTAATCCGCATCAATAACGGTCTTTTTCTGTTCCTCTTTCTGTTCCTCCGGCTCCGGTCCCGGTGTAATAACTTCAATCGGCTTTATACAATCCTTCAGAGCTTCATTAATCATGGCCCGGTCAATGTAAGGTGTCTTAAACCAATAGTAATCGTCACTGAAAAGTATAAATTCCTGTTCCTTTAGTTTTATTGCATCATTAATGTTAATAACATTTTGGCTGTCAATTATACTGGCCTGTTTACTTGTACATCTGCACATTTGGCTGCGTACATTCGGATCAATATTAGTTGCGGTGGAACGTTGGGTTATGGCTAATACAAATATGCCTACATTCCTCCCGGACATTACAATTTTAGAAAGAGTGGAGAGTATAGCATTTTTCATTTCAATAGTTTCCTTATCGTCCCCCGGCTTTGGCATATAGAAAGAAAATTCCTCCATCATTACCCACTTAAATTTCATTTTCTGCCTGTTCTTCTCGTTGTATTCCTTGATAGTTTCAACTTCCAGAGCTTCCAGGTATCTATTTCTATCGTCAATGGCCTTATCAATTCTAAGCAGCATATTCAAGGTGTCCTCAAAGGTTCGTGCATATTCTTTTGTCTGATACAGATTCTTGAATTTATCAAAGTCCAGCTTTCTAATTTGCGAAAAATACATTTCAATAACTTTTGCATTACAGTGTTTTGCCAGGTTTGTTAATATGAGAAATGCAAGTCTGCTCTTGCCCTTCCCTGTCATGCCTGCTATAAGCATATGTGCGGTTTTGCTCATATCAACAAATATCGGTTTCCCCTTCCGGTCATATCCCAGGAAAGCTTGCCAGGGTGCTTGTTTAAGTGTTTCATATTCCTTATCCTCATTCTGCGGATTATCAATTATATACATCTTTGCCCAATCTGCTCTATCATCAATCTCAAGCTCTATGAAAGCTTTTAGGCTTATTTCAAGAGCTTCTTTTATCTCAACCAATTTTGAAAAGTCTTTACCCTTTGGTATGTGTATTGTGGCAAATAAGCCATATTCCTTCGGATATACTTCAGATATTGTATAGGTTTCTCCGGATTTATTGGCAATCCCTATTTCATCCATTATCTTCTGAAATTCCTTCCTAAGTTCCCATTTCTTATGGTTCTTCTTAACATATTGTGGACCATATACCAGGGCAGCAGCTATAGCAAATTCGGTTATCATTTTTTCACCTTCTTATCAGTTTTCTTCGGATTAATATAGGTGTAATACAGAGCTGCTATCCCTCCCAGGACCATAACGGCCCCCTCAAAGGTTCCCATGTAGAACATACTCCCTACATCATGAAAGAAGTTTAGGATACTTTTGTCCAACCAAAACAAATCCATTAATATTCCTCCTATTAATTTTTCAAAGACCATACTAGATATATATGCAGACAAAACAAAAAGGTGATAACTAAGTTACCACCTCATTCATATTTTTTTATCTATTCGGTTGTCGGGACAGCCTGCATCCTCTTTTTATATCCTCTTATATTCTCCATCTTCCAGGCTTCCACTTCCTCCGGAGTATGATTGAAGTAATCTTCCCCCCGGTAATACTGCACATTGGCATAGGTTCCGGTAAATACTTTCTCATACACCTTGTAAACCGGATGCAGGAGATACCCCTTCTTTACCATAGCTTCCATCTGGCCCTTTGTAAGATTGAATTTTTCTATCCATTTGCCAGGCTTAATGCCAAAAGCTCTATCTTTATTTTCTTCATAAATCTCTAGCAGACTTTTCTTCTTTAATAGTTCATCAATCATAAAGCTCTTAGAAAAATAATTTTTGTAATTCTCTTCCCCATATACTTTCTTATACATTTCAGCAACATGATTTACTGAAAATTTAGTATGTGTTCCTTTGTTGGCCCTCATTTCCCATTCAACATATTCCCCTAAAATTTCAAACCACTTATTTTCCACCTTTATTTACTCTCCTTCTTATGCTCATAATAGAAGCAAATAGCTTCATCAACTATCTTCTCCAACCGGGTCCCAGGCTCAAAATAATACACTTTTAATTCGTCCAGCTTTCGGATCGTAGAGAGCTTCAGAGCATAACTTCTTTTACTCTTTGCTTCTTTTACTCCATCCTTCTGAACTTCTTTGGAATTTTCACTCTTTACTTCTTTAGAACTTTGAAGTAATCCGCTTAAAGCTCCGGTTGCTCCTGCTGTCTTACCCATTTCAAAACCTCCTCACCTAATCTTGTGTAATCCTCGTACCCATGACATTTTGTGCAGTAATGCATAAGGGGAACTCCTTCATCCTGTGCATATGCTATTTTACTGTCCATTCTAATTACAGTTTTGAATAATTTTTCTCCGAATACTTCTTTCAAATCCTTCTTGATGTTCTTAGCAATATTAATTGTTTTATTATATTTTGTGATAACCACACCCATTATTTCAAGTTTAGGATTGAGAGATTCCTTTACAAGTTTATAAGTATCGACCAGGTGTTTTATTCCCTTCACACTGAAGTAATCCGGTGTAGTAGGAATAATAAGAGCATCAGAAGCTACTAATGCGTTGATAGAAAGCAATCCCAGGCTAGGGGGACAATCTATCAATATAAAATCATAAAGCGGAAGCACTGTCCGGAAAATGCGTTTTAGAATAGTTTCCCGGCTTATTAAACTACTTAATGTTATTTCTGCATCTGATAATGTAATGTCTGCCGGGATAATATGCAGCCCTTTGTAAGCAGTTGGTTGTAAAACTTCGTGTGTTAAATCATAAGTGGATTCTTTTGCAGTTAATAGGTCATAAATTGTTTTGTCCAGAGATTCATCATTAATTCCCACCGATACCGTAGTATTCGCCTGTGCATCTGCATCCACAAGCAGCACTCTTTTCCCCTGGAGTGCTAAATAAGCTCCCAAATTGGTAGTTGTGGTAGATTTTCCACAACCTCCCTTTTGATTGAAAACACTGATAATCATATCCATCACCTCTGCTATAGTATACGGCAAGATTCTAAAGAATTATACTATTTTGGAGTAAAAGAATTTTAGAATATAAAAAAGAAGAGTATGGGGAATACTCTTCTTCTGATGAAAATAAGGTATATGGTTATGAAACTTATTTTTGGGAACTACAATCATAATAGCATTTAACATCAAGAAGGGCAAGTAAGGGAGGTACTTGCCCTATGGAAAGAGAGTGTTATATTTCAAAGGCTAATTTGCCTTTGTGCTTGAATCATCTTCCGGATCATCGGCCCACCATGGGTTATTTGTTGTCGGGTCCGATAAAACTCCGGCTGCTGTAAGGAAAGCTAAAATAGAGCTTATCAATGCCTGTAAATCAGCATTTGTAATACCCAACATATCATATAGGCCGAATGTGCTAAACAATAGGCATATAATTGATGCTAAAGACACCCATAAGCCTTTACTCTGCCATCTGCTCATATTATCCCTCCTATTTTATAATATATGACAAAACTTCTTTGGCTGCTGCTTTTGCTGACAGGGTTAAAGGCCCTTCCTTGCCATCTTCCTGGAGTGCAGCTCCATTCTTGTCCTTTATTCCAAGTACGTTAATAACGTGCTGGACTGCTTTTATATCCATGCTATCAATCCACCTTTCAACATCATTTTGAGCTTGTACAGGTTTCACCCCGGTAATAGTTGTCACTATGGCCTGAGCTATTTTATCCGGTCCCAGGCTGTCATAAAGGGCCATATCCGATTGACTATCAACAAAGGCCACTTCCAGGAGTACTGCAGGCATACTTGTATTCCGGACAACATATAAATGTGAACCGTCTTTAACACCCCTGTTTGCAAATCCCAGGTTTGCTATAGCATTACATAACAGGCCCGCCATCCTCATTCCTTCTGTAGATATAGCATAAGCTTCTACACCATGACCACCACCGGAATTGAAGTGGATGCTCAAGAAAAATTCAGCTCTGAAGGTTCCGGCTGCTATTACCCTGAGTGATAATGCCTGGGTTTGTGAGCTTGCACTTTTGGGAGTACAATCTACAACCTTATATCCCAATTGTTTCATATATGTAATAACCTTGCTGCCTACTGCCAATGTCAAATTATCTTCGACTTTGATGCCTACAGCTCCAGTGTCATGTTCTACATTATGTCCACAATCTATAGCTATTCTTTCCATTTAATCACACCCTTTCATGTGTTCTTCCAATTTATCTTCAATCTTGTCAAGCTTGTCTGAAACATTCCGTATTACTCCAAGATGGTCCGTTAATTGTTCAATGACAGTTTGATACTTCTTTTCCCTTTCTCCATTAGTTTTGAGAACGTAAAAAAGCATATACACGAACAAAACAAGGAATATATAATCTTTATTATTTAATAACAAAGTTAAAAACTCATCCATGCAG
>JAUZPR010000174.1 GCA_030705825.1 Bacillota bacterium
ACATTTATTCCCTTTTCCCTTAATATCAGCTTTGTAACTTCCTTATTCTCCATGATCAGGGGTGAGATATAAGTATCGGCCGATGTTTTGGTAGCCTGCTTCACATACTCTGTTCTCCCATCCCTGACCAGCCTGATAAAATTATCATCCCAATCAAGTACTTCAACTTGTATTCCTCTGGAAACTGCTTCTTTTATAAGCATCTGTGTGGATAACTCCAGCCTCTTGTAATCCTCAGTTTTCATACCTGCACCATCCTGTCTTCAATTTGTTTTACAATCACCTGTTTGCATTTAATTTGCTTGTTTTCATAAGCCCTTCTGACTCCGAATTTCAGGAAGCCTTCCCCTTTTTCAAGCATTTCCCTTATTATCCTTGCCGAAGGCAGCAGCTCGGGGGAGATAACCTTTTTGTACTGCTCTTCTACAACATTCATGTATATGTTTTCATCCACTGCTCTGTCCATAAGCGCAGCTACTTTCATTAACCCTTCAAAAATCTCCGAGCTCCAGTCAGACAGTTCTATTTTTACGCCGTCATACCCGTAAAGCTTCAAACCAGGCTTTCTACCCGATATGGCAGCCAAATGATGATTTTTATCCATTTTAACCTGTTCCTGTTGGGTTATGGGTTTGCTTTCTTCAAATAGACAGAACAGCATGAAAACCTGCATGAAATAAAGCTGTTCCAGGCTGATTCCGGTTTTTTCAAAGGGGTTAAGATCAAGAATTCTTACCTCCAGATATTTTACTCCCCTCTTTTCAAGTGCATCTACCTGGGACTCGCCTTTACCTGTGGTCTGTTTAAGCCTGATAGAGGAGTAAAACTCGCTTTCCTTCTGCAGGACATTGTAATTGAGCTGTATCTGTTCACCATCCCTGTACATACCCAATTTTCTAAAATTCCTGCTTTCGGTGGCAAGAAGTTTTCTAAGCCCGGTTATATAGCCCTGCAAGCTGTTATAGAAAGCATAGCTTTTATTTTTGGAGGTATTGGAGTATCCGATGCGGCTTAACCGCAGCGAGGTGGCATACTGCTCATACCTGTCGATTGTGCCGCAGCATTCGGGACAGCATTCCATAACTGTTTTAAGCTCCCGGCATAAAACCGTGTAATAGGTCTGATCAATGGAAGGAGACGCTCCGAAAAGATAGATCAGCAGCCACCTGTACCTGAGATAATTTCTTGCTGCAGAAAAATATATGGTATTGATAAAATCAATTTTATTCATACTTTTATCGGAATTTTCATATAAGAAGTCCAATATCCGTTCACCAAGGGAAAAATTGAAATGAATTCCCGAAATCATCTGCATTTTTTTGCCATACCTTAGAGCAAGCCCTTTACGGTATATTTCCTTTTCTCTCCCTTCACGGGTATCTTTAAATCTTGCAACAGGTATCTTTTCTTCCTCAGGCAGTTTGGGCGGCATACTCAGAGGCCATAAAAGTTCACTTCCAATTTCACGTTCAGCCTTGATCTGAAGTTTTTTAAGATATTGGTATGTTTCCTTCACTTTTTTGAAGGGTGGTGTTATCAATTCCAGTTGGCTTTCGGAAAAATCAGTGGTAATATAAGGATTCTCAAGTTTATCTCCAAAAGCTGCAGGGTGCTCAGTCAATGCGAGACTGCCTGAAGGAGCAACTCTCTGCGTTTCCCTTTCCAGACCCCAGTTCCCGTCAAGCAGCAGCTTGGCTTTATCAGTATTGTTGAACAAGCTTAATAGTTTTGAATAATTCAAATACCTATCCTCCTTACTTGTATTTACTTTATGGGTATACATCTGTATGTGTTCTAATGTTCTACAACCTTCGAACATTGATTTAAAAAATATAGACTTTTCAAAAATATTAAGCCTATTGTTTTAAGACTGTAGAACTTTAGCAGCTAAAAAAATTATTTTAAAAAATTTCGTATAACCTCAACAGTTTCCATATTTACCTTGCACAAAAAAGATTGACCTTTCCGAGTATAGGATATCAGTCCGGCATTTTGCAGTTCCTTAAAATGATGGGAAATAGTTGAGCGCGATAAATCAAGCAGGCAGCAGGCTTTCGTGAAACACTTCTCAACTCCTTCGCAGCACGGATATTCAGCGTCCCCGCCCTCTGATTTATACCACTCATAAAGCTGTATGAATATTTTTAATCTCTGCTCACTTGATAGAGCTTTAAAAATTTTTGACAATTGTGTAGTTTCCATAGTTCTATAATAATCGAACAATTTAGAAAAGTCAAGAAATTTCCAGGAATAACACCAGGTGAACACATGGATTTGCCCTACATATAGAAATGTAGGGGTTGACCCGTGTGTCACCCCCATATTGCAACTCTAAAACACCTTTTGAAGTACACTTTCGAGAACACATATCATATTGTCTACATCCTCTTTTTGTACTACCAACGGTGGCATCAACCTAATTGAAGAGCTTTTGGGCGAATTTAGTAAAAGCCCTTTTTTCAGACATTCATTAACAATCTCGGGCCCTTTCTCATTCTTTATGTCAAAAGCCAGAAGCAAACCTTTTCCTCTAATATTTTCAAATCCGTATTTTTCTTTTATTTCAAACAGCCTGTCAAATATATATTGGCCCATGATTTCTGCTTTTTGCGGTAGTTTTTTTTCTATTATTTCATTCACTACTGCAAATCCCACTGCCATACCCAGGGGTTGAGCCGAATAAGTACCGCCCTGGTCACCCGGTTCAAAAACATTGAATTTTTCCTTTGTCAGCATTGCAGACAGCGGGTATCCCCCTCCTATACCTTTTGCCAAAGTCATTATATCAGGCTCTATACCATAATGTTCATATGCGAACAGCTTGCCGGTTCTCCCCAAACCGGTTTGAATTTCATCAAAAATCAACAGAATACCGTTATCATCACAAATCTTTCTTAAGGACTGTATATAACCGGTATCAGCCGTGTTAACGCCGCCCTCTCCCTGTATAGGTTCAAGCATTATGGCACAGGTTTTTTCATTTACCACCTTTAAAACCGAATTGATATCATTAAACGGGACATGAATGAAACCACTGACCTTGGGAGCAAATAAAGCTTCCCAATGTTTTTTCCCTGTAGCCGACATGGTAGCCAATGTTCTCCCATGGAACCCGTTTACGGTTGTTATTATTTCATAAGCACCGTTAAGATATTTAGAGCCGTATTTCCTGGCCAGTTTTATAGCCCCTTCGTTAGCTTCCGCACCGCTTGAAGTAAAGAATACCCTGTCAAAGCATGAATAATCGGTCAGGAGCCTGGCAAACTGAAGCATTGGTTTATTGTAATATGACGGACTTGCGTTTATCAATCGGTCTGCCTGTTCTATCAAAGTATTTTTCATTACATCGGGACAATGGCCCAGGCATGTTACCGCCCATCCTCCGATAAAATCCAGATAGCTTTTTCCCTCAGTATCCCAAAGATACATGCCTTTCCCGTGATCCATAATTATTTCCGGCCTTTCGGCAGTAAAAAGGATTTTATTCCTTGCCGATTCCAGAAGTTCAGAATTGTTCATCATCTCATAAATATTTTTCAAGCTGCCACCTCCATGCTTGTTTAAAAATAATAATTGTTCCTATAAAAAACAGACTGGAACAATAGACGTTTATATTTTAATATTGCATAATTATACATCCATTTGTATATTTATGCAATATTTTTATTACAGCAGAAATAATCATTTTTACACTTATTTAGATAAGTAAAATAGTTAATTATAAACAACAGTGATAATAATGCTCTTTAGTGTAAAATCTTGTATACAGCATGTTCAATATATTGCCAAGCAAATGACTAAAATATATAATACTCATATCTGAGTTTATTGAAATAACAACTATTCATAACAGGTTTATTCACGTCTATGGAATCAAGGCAGAATTTTCTCTTACAAGTGAACGGAGGGTATGATATCTTATGATAAGAAAAATTACTTCATGCTTATTGCTCTTAATCATGATTCTTTCTATCGGCTTTTCGGGTTGTTCAGACAAACAGGACACCAAAAAAGATACTTCAAAAAACTCCAGTCAGACAGTACAGCAATCAAAGACACTGCGCCAATTGGCTGACCAGTATGGAGTCCTTATAGGTGCTGCAGTGGAACCAAAATATCTGAGTGAAACTGATTATGCAAATACTCTTAAAAGCGAGTACAGCGTAATTACACCTGAAAATGTCATGAAATGGGGAACCATTCACCCCAAGCAGGACAAATATGATTTTACAGGTGCTGACCAGCTGGTTGATTTTGCTCAAAAAAACAATATGAAGATAAGAGGCCATAATCTTGCCTGGTATAATATCGACAACCCAGCATGGCTTGAAAACGGAACCTGGACCAAGGAACAGCTGCTGAACATTTTGAAGGATCACATAATGACCGTTGTCGGCCACTTCAAAGGAAAGGTTTACGCATGGGATGTATGTAACGAGGTCATAGGAGATACCGTTCCGTATGATTACAGGGATAATATCTGGTACCGTGTAATAGGCCCCGAATACATAGAAAAAGCTTTTGAGTGGGCACATGAAGCCGATCCGGCTGCAAAACTGTACTTGAACGATTATAATATGGAAGAGAAGAATCTGAAATCCGATTATTTATATAATCTAGTAAAAAGCTTGAAGGATAAGGGTATTCCAATTGACGGAGTTGGTTTCCAGTTTCATGTTAACATAGATGCCCTCCCTGATATGGCAAGTGTTTATGATAATGTAAAGAGATTTATCGATCTTGGGGTAGCTGTAGATTTTACAGAAATAGATGTAAGATTGAATTCCGAACCTACGCAAACATTATTGAATAAGGAAGCTCAGGTTTATTCCGATTTGATGGAAATTGCCCTGAGTCTCGGTGTAAAAAACTACACAATGTGGGGAATAACCGATGCACACTCATGGATTCCCGACCAGTATAAAGGAAGCGGCTGGGGCTTGATATTTGACGATAAATATAAACCCAAACCTGCTTATACTTCAATTCACTCCGACCTGGAAAAGGGTCCTTCGGGTATAAACTTCCTGCAAAAGCTTAAGGATCAGGAAGCTGCCAGGAATATAATTCCGGCATTTAAATGCAATTCTGTATCAACCGTGCCCACTCTGGATGGTATTGAAAGCCCGGGTGAATGGAAGGATGCAGTCACTTATGAATTTGCGTATGACCAGTTAAACGACGATACCCGTCCACCACTAAATTTGAAGGATTTTGACGGTGACTGGCGTGTCCTGTACAACAAGAATACTCTATATGGTATTGTTAACCGTGTAGATAATGTTACCCAGAATGAAATAAGTCCCTCCTACCAGAATGATTGCATGGAATTGTTTATAGACGTAAATGGCAAGTTCACACAGCTTCGAGCTGTTGTAGGCAAGGATTGGGAAGAAAGTCCGATGCCCGGTGCAAAGAAAATAAAATGGAGCAAGGACGGCAAGACCTGTGAATTTTCGGTTGAACTGCCAGAGAGTGATGTGGCCGGCTTGACAGTGGGATGGAACATCGCACTGTCTGATAACGACGGGGGACCAGAAAGGTCAAGGCAGGTATATCCTTTCCCTGGAAGCAACCAGAGCTATCAGGGAAAAGATCTTGGCGCTCTGAAATTTGTCGGAAGTACTGACAAACCCGTTGATAAGAACAGGATAGTTCCTCCTTTTGTAGCAAGAAAATACTTTATTAAGCCTACAGTCGACGGAGAAATAAATGATTTTGAATATTTCATGCCGCACAGATACATATTTGCATATAACCAGTTAAATCCGACCGATCAGCGTCGTCCAAAGGATTTAAAAGATATATACGGAGACTGGACACTTACGTTTGACAAGAATATTCTTTATGGTGCTATAGACCGACAGGATGATGTAACTGTAACCAACTCGTCCGATGTGCATAATAACGACAATATTGAGCTTACGTTTAAGATTGACGGAAAGGTTTATAATCTCACCGATGTGGTTGGGAAGGACTTTGAACCAAACAATTCGGGACTCGAGGCCAAAGCTGTCTGGAACAGCACAGGAACTGCAATGGAATTCTCCATTGTTCTGCCTGTAGACGACCTTTCGGATAAAACAATTGGCTTCAATATAGCCTTAACCGATAATGACGGTGGGGACAAGGTGAAATACAGGTTGTTCCCGATACCCGGAGAATATACCGGTGACAATTCAAAGAGTATGTGCGACCTTTATCTTTCTCCATCATGATTGACTGTTATAAAAGCAGCCATCCCTTACAGGGATTGGCTGCTTTTTATTTAAGTTACTTCAAAAGGCATAAAACCACAAACGTTTATATACACTTGATTCCTGATTTAAAGGATTATACAAATTTTCGGATTTCCCTGGTTATTTTGAACCTGTATGCAGCTATCAGGAAGAATGCGGCACCAAAGGCCAGCAGTACGGCGAGGTTTGGAACTATACTGATGAAGCTGTTTCCGTCCTGAATTTTTGTAATTGAATCA
>JAUZPR010000175.1 GCA_030705825.1 Bacillota bacterium
GACGGTTAATCCTCTATTGACCTGGGAAGAACAAAATGCACTATACAAGACGATAATTGAGTATATAGACTATAAGTATGTTGAAAATAGTTTGACGATTGATATTAAGTTCAAATAAAAATTAGTGGTTATGTGGCTTACATAGTCACTTTTTGTTTGGGCACAATAATGTTGTATCTTTTATTCTAAGGAGGTGATGCCCATGCCAAATTCAGAAAGAATACCCAATAGATTAGCTAAGGAAAAGTCTCCTTACTTATTACAGCATGCAAATAACCCCGTGGACTGGTATCCGTGGGGAGAAGAAGCCTTTTCTAAAGCTAAAGCGGAAGATAAGCCTATCTTCCTATCTATTGGGTATTCCTAGCGTTGGTTATAGAAATCTTGTTGTCACTGGTGCCATGTTATGGAGCGCGAATCTTTTGAGGATAAAGACATTGCCGCACTCCTTAATGCTGAATTTGTCTGTATCAAGGTAGACCGTGAAGAGCGACCGGACATTGACCACATATACATGGAGGTGTGCCATGCCTTGACCGGCAGCGGCGGATGGCCCCTTACAATTTTTATGACTCCGGATAAAAAGCCGTTCTATGCCGGCACTTACTTTCCCAAGGAAAGTCATATGGGAATGCCCGGTTTAATTTCAGTTTTGAAAAATATAACTGCTGCATGGGAAAAAGACAGACAAGCAGTTACCGGCTCGGCAGAAAAAATCATTGAGGTCATCCAAAGCCAGGAACAGTCGGAAGCTTCGGAATTAACCGAAGATGCAATACACCAGGCCTATGAAAGCTACAAGTATATGTTTGATGACAGATACGGGGGCTTCGGCGATTCGCCTAAATTCCCCTCACCCCACATACTAACATTTCTTCTTAGATATTGGTATAGATACAAGGAGGAAACCGCCCTGGATATGGTTGAAAAGACCCTGGTATCAATGTACCGCGGAGGAATTTTCGATCATATAGGATATGGTTTCAGCAGATACTCTACAGACAGGAGATGGCTTGTTCCTCATTTTGAAAAAATGCTTTATGACAACGCACTGCTAGCAATTGCTTATCTGGAAACTTATCAGGCTACTGGTAAGGAGCTTTATAAACAGACTGCAAAGAGGATTTTTGAATATACTTCCAGAGAACTGATGTCGGAGCATGGAGGCTTTTATTCTGCGCAGGATGCCGATTCCGAAGGAATAGAAGGGAAGTTTTATATCTGGACCAAGGATGAAATATTAAAAGTGTTGGGTAAGGAGCAAGGAGAAGAATTCTGCAATTTATATGATGTTACCTCCAAGGGCAACTTCGAAGGTTTTAATATTCCCAATCTTTTAAAATCAGATAACTATGAAGAAACAGATAACTTTTCAGAAGCATCTGGAAAAAAGCTGTTTGAATATAGAGAAAAAAGAGTTCATCCTTTTAAAGACGATAAGATCCTTACATCCTGGAATGGTCTGATGATTGCGGCTATGGCTATAGGCGGAAGAATTCTGGAGGACAAGGTATACACAAGTATGGCTGAAAAAGTTGTTAGCTTCATATTTAAAAATCTGGTGCGGAATGACGGACGCCTGATGGCAAGATACCGGGACGGAGAAACGGCAATCCCCGGATATGCAGATGATTATGCCTATCTCATATGGGGTTTGATAGAATTATACCAGACTACTTATAATCCCAAGTATATCAAAAGGGCTCTTGAATTAAATGATGACCTTATAAAATACTTCTGGGACTATGACAAGGGCGGGCTATTCATATATGGCAGCGATAGTGAACAGTTGCTTAGCCGTCCTAAGGAAATTTACGACGGAGCACTTCCTTCGGCTAATTCGGTGGAGGCTATGAATCTGATAAGATTAGCCAGATTAACTGGAAGGAATGAACTGGAACAAAAGGCTGTAAGTCTTATAAAAGCTTTCGGAGAAAAGGTTGAGACAGCGCCTGCCGGATATACATTTTTCTTATCCTCCCTGCTCTATAAGTTCTCACCGGCAAGAGAAGTTGTTATAGCAGGTGACAGTGAAGGAAATACCGATGAGTTTTTCCGGATATTGAATAAAAAGTTCAACCCTTTTACCACAATACTATATGTTTCTACTGCCAATCATGAATTGACTTCTGTTGCACCTTTTGTTCAGGACTATAAACCGGTCGAGGGTAAAACTACGGCTTTTGTTTGTGAAAACAATTCATGTCAGGCGCCAATTACAGACAGCGGTCAATTGAGTGAAATGATTTAAAGTCTTATTTAGGATAATTAATTGATTTTTTTCTGCGGCTGTTTATTTTGTGTACAAGGCGGAAAAGTCCATATATTATCATTATTCCAAAAGCAATAGCTCCTGCACTGGCAGCCGTTTCAACTGCTTTGCTTGCGGCACCCGAAAGGTTGTTCTCAACCATATACTGTACTGTTGTATAAGCAGTTATTCCGGGAACAAGAGGAAAAATTCCCGGAATAGAAAAAATAGTAGAAGGAGATTTAACCAATCTGGCCATAGACTCACTATATATTCCCACTGCAATTGCGCCCGCAAATGTAGAAAATATCAACGAACCAGCGCTGCTATATAAAAGCGAATACACAATCCATCCAATTGCTCCGGAGAAACCAATCCATATCAGTTTTTTTGCAGCTACATTAAAAATTATTCCTGCACTAAAGCTTCCGACAAAAGAAAAAATCAATTCCTTCATACATTATTCCTTTTATAGCTTACAAATTGTTAAATCCCACATAAAGAGCTATGCTTACCCCAGCTCCTACAGCTGCAGCAATAAAAATTGCCTCTGCCATTCTGAAAGTACTGGAGGCTATATCACCGTTCAAAGCATCCTTTATGGCGTTGGTTATCGCAACTCCAGGGACAAGTATCATTATGGCACCTATTATTATTCTGTATAGGTTCAGGCCAGGAAACAGCCTGACAGCCAACAGGCTTCCCATCCCGGCAATTACTCCCGATATAAAGAACTCAAAGAAATAAAACATACCGGTTTGTGATATCTTCTCATTGACAAAATAAATAAACATGCTGATTAAAAAGGCAGCCAGCGCATCGCGTTCATTACCTTTGAAAAGTATGGTAAAAGAAAAAGCCGTAATTCCGGCAGCAAAAAGCCTTAACAGGAAATGATACCGTTTTGTTCGCCTTATTCCATTCAGGGTTTTAACAGCCTCTTCATAAGTAACAGGATTTATAATAAGACTTCTTGAAAAAGAATTTACTTTTTCTATGCGGCTCAGATCAACAGTTCTAGCCTTAACTCTTCTAACCACCGAAATAGGTTCCCGGTTGCTTCCGAATACAGTAATAAAAATTCCGGTAGGCATTACAAAGCAATCGGCTTCCACATTATAGCTCCTGCATATGCGTGTAACCGTATCCTCCACCCTGTATATTTCGGCTCCGCTGACCAGCAAAATCTCACCGGCTTTTAAAGCTACTTCGCACAGCTGCTTTACATCCATTTCCCTTAACCTTTATTTTTTTAATTATTATTAACTCAATTTCCCCACTCTGAAATAAGCAGCCATTCTCAGAAGTATAAAAATCAAATAAATTTGAAAAATCGTTGAAGCGTTCGATATTTCAAATGAATGACTGCAATATAAATAATGAAGTGTGAAAGTTGAATTAATAAATATATTTTGCACAAGTTTGTTAAAATTACTACCTGAGTTTAGCTTTTTGTCTGTAATTAAAACTATACTCGGCAGCAAGCTTCACAGCTTCCACCATGCTTGTTTCGGATGCACTTCCGGTACCGGCAATATCAAAAGCTGTACCATGATCCACAGAGGTTCTTAGGAAAGGCATACCAATTGTCAACGATATGGTTTTTTCAAAATCCAGGGTTTTTGCCGCTATATGCCCCTGATCATGATAAAGGGATAATACCGCTGAATATTTCCCTTTCAGCGCCTGTGCAAAAACCGAATCGGCAGGTACTGGTCCGGTAACATCAATTCCCTGTTCTACTGCGACCTCCACTGCCGGTGTAATCTCCTCAGTTTCATCCTTTCCGAAAAGCCCATGTTCTCCGTTGTGAGGATTGAGTCCAGCAACCGCCAGGCTTCCCGACCTAACACCCAGCATCTCAAGAGCCTTGCTGCATCTTTTAATATAATCCAGCAGTCTTTCCCTGGTGACCATATCGCATGCCTTTCTGATGGATACATGCCTGCTCAGGAAGAAAATCCTGAGGTTATGCACCTGGAACATGGTTAAAGGGTCCTCTGTTCCGGTTAATGCTCCAAATATTTCGGTATGTCCTATAAAATTAATCCTGGCAGCTTTGATTGCCTCCTTGTTGATTGGAGTTGTGGCTACTGAATCTATTAAGCCTTCATTGGCAAGCTCAATAGATTTCACAATGAACTCATAGGCAGCTTTACCGGCAAGCTGTTGTATTTTCCCGTATTCAACCTTTTCAATGCCCTGAACGTCGATATTAATAACGTTGGCCGTACCTTTTTGATATTTTCCCTGATCGGGATAATCCACTTCATTTATTCCGCAATACAAGCCAAGCGTTTTTATTATTTTATCCAAAACTTTTGTGTTACCTATTAGCAAAGGTTTGCATATATCAAACAATTCTTCATGCATCAAGGCCTTTATTGCTATCTCAGGCCCTATGCCGGCCGGATCTCCAATAGGTATACCTATAACAGGTTTATCCAAATAAATCACCTCATATAATCATATATAAATATATTTTCACAATATAATTGGAATGTAAAGCCTAATATTAAATCTGATATATATACAATATTATCTAAAATAAGGAAATTGCCGATGTAAAATATAAGAACAGTTGCTTGAATTAGGCATGGAGGTGGTTTATATGTCTATCGGCACCGGAGGATTACCGCAAAATAACAATATGATTATGGTGGAAGCAAGTAAAAGGGTTTTAGGAGGCAGGATTGACAAAAAGGAAGGCAGCAGTCAATACTTCAAAAAGCGGAAAAAATATGTTAAAAAGCATGAAGATAATGAAAAATCAGGTATTGATAAGAGTTCCATAGATATAAAATGCTAGAATAAAACAGATAATGGAGGTTGGCAAAACATGAAGGACAACAGTACGGCGCATATGGCTTTGGAATATGACTCAAAGGTAAATCAGACAATACCGCGGTATGAATTTTTCCATACCGATACCATTGATATGGTAAAAACAGCGGTACCTAATCCGGGGAGCTGGCTTGATACCGGATGCGGTACAGGTAATTTGATTTCAAAGGCATATGATTTGTTTCCAAAAACAATATTTATTCTCGCAGATCCATCTGAAAGTATGCTTGGTAATGCAAGGCAAAAGCTGGGCTTCTGCAGTGAAAGGCTCAAAATACTTGAGCCGGCCGGTTCACAGGATCTTTCTCTCGATTCCGGTTCGCTTGATGTTATTACTGCAATACAATCCCATCATTATTTTGATGCCGAAACCAGAAAAAAAGCCACTTTAAATTGTTTTAGAATGCTTGGGAACGGTGGTATATACATAACTTTCGAAAATATCAGACCATTTTCGGAGGATGGAACAAAAGTCGGTCTTAAAAGGTGGGCAAATTATCAGGTTGCAAGCGGAAAGAGTGCTGAGGAAGCCGAAAAACATGTTGAAAGGTTCGGAACCGAATTTTTCCCCATTACCATATCCGAACATCTGGATTTATTAAGGAATGCCGGCTTCAAGACTGTAGAAATACTATATGCATCATATATGCAAGCGGGATTTTACGCTATTAAATAGGTTGACACATTATCGGGTTGACACATGGGTCAACCCCTACATATTGTAATGTAGGGGCAAACCCATGTGTTCGCCCGACTTTTCGGTATCACCTTGATTAAGTCGGTTTATTCTTCATCAAACAAAGGTGTTGACAGATAGCGTTCTCCCGTATCTGGCAGAAGTACCACTATGTTCTTCCCCTTGTTTTCAGGTCTTTTGGCTAAAACAGCAGCAGCGTGCAGTGCCGCTCCGGACGATATTCCTGTAAGAACACCTTCGGTTTTCGAAAGATTCCTTGCAGCTTCATATGCGTCCTCAGTTTTGACAACTATAATTTCATCAAGTATCTTTGTATTAAGAACATCTGGTATAAATCCGGCACCCAAGCCCTGTATCCTGTTTGGACCCGGTTTTCCGCCCGATATCACAGGTGAATCCATAGGCTCAACGGCTACAATCTTAACACCCGGTTTCTTGTTCTTCAGAGCTTCCCCGGTTCCTGTAATGGTACCGCCTGTTCCTACTCCGGCAACAAATATATCAACCTGTCCGTCTGTATCTCTCCATATTTCTTCTGCAGTTGTCTTCCTGTGTATTTCCGGATTTGACGGATTCTTAAACTGCTGAGGCATAAAA
>JAUZPR010000176.1 GCA_030705825.1 Bacillota bacterium
GCGGTGTGGAGTATGTGCCCGGAGCTGTCCTGCTGTTGCAATAGATATGAAAAACGGCAGGCCCCAGGTGAATTTGAATAAATGCATAAGGTGCTTCTGCTGCCACGAATTATGCAATTATGAGGCAATTGCAATAAAACGGCCATGGTATATTAAAATTTTATTGAGATAATATCCTTAATAATGTATTTGCGGGTTCCATTGGAACCTGCTTTTTTTTCGCATAACTTGTCCGGTATCTGCAAATAATGACATAAAGGTACTTTATACGCACTTTTTGGGGGAGATTACTGGTGGCTACATTTAAGTCGATTTTTAAAAGTTTTGTATTATTTAAGGAACCAAAGAAAGCAGAGACTTATATCTTAAAGGAAACTGAAAACGAAGGTGTAAAAAATGAAAGTATAGACAACGAAAAACCCAGGAAAAATGAAGCCCTTTTGCTTGATAAGGACAAGGATAAGGAAAAGAAAAACGAAGGTGAAGATACAGAAAAATCCGATATAAGTAAAAAACTTTCTGAAAATCTTGAATATATCAAGAAACGTTTCAGTGTGCCTATAAACGGGGATGTGGTCATCAGGGAATTTGACATCATAATAAAAGACAAGGCTGTTCCGGCTTTTTTATTCTTCTATGACGGACTGGTTGACCGCAAGGTAGTAAATGATGATGTCCTTCAGCCTCTAATGCTGCTTTCTAATCTGGATATCAAAGGAAATGAAAAAGATATTGCATCTTTTGTAAAAGACCATCTTATTCCGCATAATCAGCTAAAAGTAGAAAAACAAATGGAAAAAGTTATAGACATGGTCAACTTCGGAGGCTGCGGATTATTTGTAGATGGTTGTGATGTGGCATTTTCACTGGATGTTAAGGGATGGGAGCATAGGGGCGTTGAAAGGCCGAATACCGAACTGGTTATACGGGGACCCCAGGAGGGGTTTAACGAGATATCCAGGGTTAATACGGCTCTTATAAGAAAAAGATTAAAGGATGAAGACCTTATTGTACAGGATATCGAAATAGGCAGGCGGAGTAAAACGCCGACATCATTGCTATACATCAAGGATATTGCCAATGATTCTCTTGTCAGAGAAGTAAGAAGACGATTAAAGAGCCTTAAGGTTGATTACATTTCTGACACCGGTGAATTGGAACAGTTGATAGAAGACAGTACATTTCTACCGGCACCTCAGATGCTGGCGACAGAAAGGCCTGACAGGGTTGCAACCTTGCTGACTGAAGGAAAAGTGGCAGTTGTAATGAACGGTAGCCCTTTTGTACTTGTTATGCCGGTTACGAGCCATGAATTAGTATATTCTGCCGAGGATGAATATGTAAGATTTCCATATTCCAATCTATTACGATTTATAAGAATTATGGGTGTTTTATTGTCACTGCTGCTGCCGGGACTATATGTGGCAATAACCACGTTTCATCATGAAATGATTCCAACAAGCCTGCTTCTGGCAGTAGTTTCAGCCAGAGAAAAGGTACCGTTTCCATCAGTAGTAGAGATACTTGTTATGGAATTGTCTTTTGAACTTATAAGAGAAGCCGGTATAAGGATACCCGGACCCATAGGACCTACACTTGGTATTATCGGTGCCTTGATACTCGGGCAGGCTGCAGTTGCAGCAAGCATAATAAGTCCTATTCTTATAATCATAGTTGCCGTAACAGGACTTGGTTCATTTGCGATGCCTGATTTTGCTCTTGGCTACGCTTTTCGTCTTTTGAGATTCGGATATATTTTATTGGGTGCAGCAGCAGGATTCCTGGGAATAGCTACGGGAATTTTTATTCAAGGCATATGGTTTGCCAGTGCCAAGTCCTTCGGTGTACCCTACATGACGCCTTTAGGTCCAAAAACCACTACCAAATGGTATAACGAAATATTCAAAGCACCCATATGGCAACAGGAAAAAAGGCCTGACTATCTTAATACCAAAGCACAGAAAAAACAGCCGAATATCAGCAGGAGATGGACTATTCAAAAGGATGGGGAGGGTGATGAGAATGAAGAATAAAATCACTTTTGGGAAATGGGAGGCGGCAGGACTTTTAATAAATGCTATAAGTGCAAGGATATTCCTTAATTTCCCCCGTCCTTTGGTTGAATCCTCAGGAACGGCAGCATGGATACAAATGCTTTATGTTTCAATATTGGCATTGATTGGATTTACTATCATAATAAAATTGTACAAAAAATTTGAGGGCAGAGACCTCATGGATATAAGTGATCATATAGGAGGCGGGATATTAAGGTTTATAACAGGTATCATACTTCTGGTTACATTCATTGTGGTATGCAGTATAATACTCAGGGAATACTCTGAAAATATGAAAGTCATTGCTTTTAATGTTTCACCCATAAGCTTTGTAATGCTGTTCTTCCTGGTAGGTATGATTGTTGCTGCTTACCTGGGTATGGAAGCAATAGTAAGGCTTCATGCCATTGCTATTCCCATTATAACGGTTGGATTCGTGATTATATTTTTGGGGGTGGCTCCTTTTTATGATGTGTCGAATTTATATCCGCTGCTTGGAAATGGGCCTAAAAAAATATTCGGAAGTGGTTTTTTCGCCTTGTCCACTTTTTCACCGTTGGTTTACCTGTATCTGATGCCTCCGTTTATTAAAACCCATAAGAATTTAAAACGTGCCGGTTATATAGGTATAGCGTTTTCAATATTCTTTTCAATGGCTTCAGTTCTGGTATATGAAATGGTTTTCGGTTATCCATCCGGGACTGAAAGCTTTTTGCCAACCTTTGAACTGGCAAGGCTAATTAACTACGGACGTTTTTTCCAGAGGGTTGAATCGGTTTTTATGTTTTCATGGGTAATATCTGCAATGCTCTACTTAAGCATAATACTGTATTTCAGTGCCTATGTGCTCCAAAAGATGTTCAGGCTTAAATTTTACAAACCGTTGATATTCCCTCTGGTGGTCATAATATTCTGCATATCGTTTTTGCCTCCCAATCTTATGACGTCAATTACCTTGGAAACAAAATACTTTACTTATTTTCTTTGGACTTTGGGTTTTGTCATACCCGTTATTCTCTTACTGATTGGAAGATTTGTAAAAAGAAAGCCTGAAAAGGAGATTCTGAAAGATGAATAGGATAATAGGATTCATATTGATTATTTTTATATTGTGTACAATGCTTTCTGGATGCTATGACAGCAGGGATGTTGATGATCTGACCTATGTAATAGCCGTAGGGCTTGACAAAGGCAAGCTGGAGCCCCTGAGATTGACGCTTCAGTACGCCGTACCGAAGGAAATGGGCGGCGGAGGGGGAGGCGGAGGAGGTGAAGGCGGAGGTTCAAAAGCCATTTCCACAGTAACTGTGGAGTGTTCTTCCTTAAGCTCAGGTATTAACCTTGTAAACGGTTTTGTTTCCAAACAGATAAATGTTTCCCACGCAATAGTGGCAGTTTTTTCTGAGGAGCTTGCGAAGGAAGGTATTTCCAAGTTTCTATACGGCATGGAAAGAGGCAGAGAATTCAGGCCTAATATGTATGTAGCAGTTTCAAGGGGCAGCGCGGAGCATTATTTAAGTCAAGTTCAACCCATCCAGGAAGTGGATCCTACAAAGTATTATCAATTGATATTCTCATCATATAAATACACTGGTTTTGCCCCAAATTCCAAACTTTTCAGTCTTCTTAACAAGTTTAAGAATACTATGGGACAGCCAGTTGTTGCTCTGGCAGGTGTTTCAAAACACAAGTCGTTGGATGATTTCGCCAAGGACCCGGATTTCGCTAAAAAACCACCGACAACAGAACAGAATTTCCTGCCCGGAAATATTATTAAGCAGGGTGATATAGCTGGTGAAATTATGGGACTTGCGGTTTTTGACGGCGATAAATTCATGGGGGAGATGACAGGTGAAGAATCCACAGATTATCTTATGGTAACAGGCGATTACAGCAATTCATACCTGACAATGCCCGACCCTAAAAAACCGGATAATTATATTATACTAAATGTCAAGCAAAGCAGATATCCTGTAAGCAAGGTCAAGCTTATGGGAAATACACCGCAAATAAATGTGGAAATCAAGCTGGAGGCAGATTTTATTGCAATTCAAAGCGGTTTTAATTATGAAAATCCTCAAAATCTAGGATTGGTGGAAAATGCCGCCAGCAGTTTGATAAAAGACAGGGTAACAAGGTTTTTAAACAGGACCTCTAAGGAATTCCAATGCGACATTTGCAGTTTTGGGAAAGAGGCGGTCAAAAAGTTCCTTACAACCAAACAGTGGAATGATTATAATTGGTTCGGGAAATATAAAAATGCAAATTTCAATGTAAAGGTTGAAATGAGGATAAGAAGACCTGGGTTAATGATACGTACCGTCCCGATAAATACCAGTCAAGGGGGGTAAAAGTACAGAAAGGCGGTTACTATGAACTTATTAACATCCATATTTGGTGCAATTATAATACTGTGGATAGCCATCCATACTTTCAGTTATGGAATATGGTCCTGGAGGCATAAAAACAAACCGGGCGGCATAGCCGTATTCCTTTTATCATTTCTGGTTATTATTATGCCGTTGTATATAATATTAATGAGGGGTAAATAACAGCCATTTATCATATATTGATAATGTTGGATTAATCTGGTATAGTATTCTAGGTTGGAAGACAAGTAAATATTTCATCGCAATATGTATAAATATAACAGTAAGTTAACGTAAAATACGACGAAAATTACTTAAAAAGAAGGAATTTGAAGAACTCTGAAGAATTATTAAATTATCTTTGGGAAATAGTAGATAATTTTTCTAAACAAAACTAAAGTTTTATAATTGTTTGGTTATGATTTTATCTCACTTGGGAGTGTGTCAAAATGAAAAAGACATTATTAATTGTATTATGCCTGGTACTTTCACTAAGTATGTTTTCCGGGGTGTCATTTGCTGCAGGGTCAGTAAATACTCAGGCTGATTTCCTTAACCAGAAGGGTATTCTTACAGGCTCAAACGGGGATTTAATGCTTAATCAGAAGTTTCCTGTGGAACAGCTTATGACCATACTAGCAAGGTTGTCAGGTGAAGAGGCTACTGCTAAAAACTTCAAAGGTACAGCAAATTTCAAGGATGTTCCCAAAAGCAGATGGTCAGCACCTTATATAGCTTGGGCAAAGAGTACGGGGCTGGCAAAAGGAAACAGCGACGGTACCATAGGATATAAAGATAATGTTACTGCACAGAGACTTGCAGCTTTTCTGCTGAGGATACTCGGATATGATGACGTTGCATATAAAGATGTAATGCAGGCTTCAAAGGATCTCGGACTATTTGATCTTGTGAGTGTTTATTCAAGTGAACAGCTGTTAAGAGGCGATGTAGCAAAGATTATATATCAGGCACTTTATACTCACATCAAGGGTGGAGATAAGCTGGGTGTCAAGCTGGGTTTGGTTACCGATACCGAAGAGGCTGAACTCGAGCCAGCCGATATATCTAAAATTTCAAGCCCTGCTGTTGTTTATATTGAAGTTTACGACTCAAGTAATCAATTATCAGCAACTGGAAGCGGTTTTATAGTAGATAAAAGCGGTAAGATAGTCACAAATTATCATGTTATAAGCCAGGCTGCAAGTGCCAAGGTGTATCTTGTAGATGGAACTACATATAATGTTGCAAGTGTTCTGGCATATAATAAGGACCGTGATGTAGCCGTACTCAAGATTAACGGTAGCAACCTTCCTACAGTGGTGCTAGGGGATTCCGGTTCGGTTATGAATGGTCAAAAGGTTGTAGCAATCGGTAGTCCAAAAGGAATGCAAAATTCTATCTCATCAGGACTCATCAGCAACAAGGACAGAATAATTGAAAATCAGCATTACCTCCAGACAGATGCAGCAATCTCACCTGGCAGCAGCGGAGGAGCATTACTGAATTACAAGGCCGAGGTAGTGGGAGTCACATGCGCTATGCTGCTGGACAGCCAGAATATAAACCTGGCTATACCAATCAATGATATAAAGCAGTATATTAACGGAAGTATGAACATAAGCCTGGCCGATCTTAGCAAAATGAACAAGCCTGCAGTTCCTACCGGCTTGAGGATAAAAGCTACCTCCAGTGACAGGATTGATATCGGATGGGATCAGGTATCGGGTGCAGACTACTATTATGTATATTACAGCGATTATCCAAACGGTCCGTTTTGTTACTTTGATAACGATGACGGCTCTAAAATGGCAATTCATTATAAAGGCGATTATTCAACTTATTTAATGGATATTGACAGTAATACTACGGTATATTTCAAGGTGACTGCAGTAACAAACGGTGTTGAGTCTGATTTCAGCAGTGTAATATCTGCAAC
>JAUZPR010000177.1 GCA_030705825.1 Bacillota bacterium
ATTGTCTTGAAAAATTGAGCCCTTTTGTCTTCTCAACAGAATACATAAAAATCTCCTTTTTTTAGAGCCCCTCAAATTTCAAGGCTTCATAAAGAAGCCCCTAATGTGTTCAAACCTATAATAAATTATAAGCATCCTGTTTCCATTATGTCAACTGAATCACTCTGGCAAAACGTAGCAGTAACTATTTTACCTTTAACAAACCTATCATTTATTCAGAGTCCTTTGCATCATTCTCAGGCGTTTCGCCTTCAGGGTTGTCCTGGGTTCCATCCTTTTCAGCATCTGACAGCTTAGTTTCGTTTTCTGATAATGTCTCTGTTTCCGAAACACTTTCACTTTTCAGCTTGTCCAGAACATTTGCGTATTCACTCTGACCGATGGGCACTTCCTGGTTTGCGGCAGCAACCGCAGCCCTTCTTCTTCTTTCAAGAAAGAGAACTGCAAAAGCAAATGCAAGTATGACAGCCAGCAACTGGGAGACTCTTATGGATGTACCTGGAATGATCAGGCTGTCTATTCTCAAACCCTCAACCCAGGCTCTTCCTATTCCATAAAGGATCAGGTATAAAGTAAACACTTCTCCGCTTAACTTCTTGCGTTTTCTGAACCATATCAGTATAAGGAAAACTCCTATGTCCCATAAAGACTCATACAGGAACGTAGGATGAACAGGAAGATTGGGGTTTATGTTTCCTACCGCATTAGCCGGATTATTTGATGCCAGCATATCGGTTACCCTTTCCGGAGGAACAGCCATTCTCCATGGTAGGTTGGTGTTTCTTCCGAAAGCCTCGATATTTACAAAGTTGCCCCATCGCCCAATAGCCTGGGCAAGTACAACATAAGGAATACAAAAATCGAAAAGCTCCAGTACCTTTAATTTTTTTACTTTTGCAAAAACATAGGCTGTCAGAACCGCTCCAATAAGTGCGCCATATATTGCGATTCCACCTTTTCTGGTATTGAATACATCCCAGAAGTTGTTTTTATACAAATCCCAATTGAAAATAACATAATAAGCACGTGCAAATATTATTGAAACAGGTGCGGCAAAAATAACTAGATCTATAACATTATCCGGAACAAATCCAAACCTTTTACTGTGTTTCATACCCAACAGTACTGCAGTCAGGAATGCCACAGCCAGAATAATTCCATACCAGTAAATATCTATTCCGAATATTTTGAATGCAACCTGATGAACAGCTATTTTATCAATTCCCAAACCTGGAAATCCCACGTACCCGTTTTCCATTCGTATTTATCCCCCTTATACAGGCTTTACAGCAGATAAAGCCATATTGTCAAGATTAAAATGTTCATGAAAGATATCCCTTATATATTCAAAGGATATTCTATCATATACGTCAAAATAGTCAAATAAATAAACTCCTTTGAAATAGACAGTTATAAAGAGGTTCGATATCCTCTCAACTGAGTTGAGCTGTCTTAGGAATTTACCCATTTGAGCCTTTTTTACCTGTTCAAACCTGTTTCTGTCTAGTCCGTTTTTGCCTATAAGCCTTATCTCCTCTGCAATTCTGTCCCTGACCGCCTCAGGATCCCTTGATTCCCCACCGAACATGGAGAACGCATAGTTTTCTTCCAGAGTATAATCGGTATCAAAGGATGCATTTATAAGGCCATCATCATAAAGCCTGTTGTACAGTTCCGAGCTTCTGCCCATTATCATGTCAAGCAGAATTCTAATCGCAACTTCATGATTGAGTGCTTCAATTCCCCTGGAATCCAGTCTGTTGTCCCTGAAACCCATCTGAAATATCGGCATGCCTACGGCAAGCTTTTGTTCAATATAATTACGCTTGATTTTAGGACTGTCCTGCGGGAATATCCTTTTTATTTCCGGTTTGTCGCCGGTCTGGACTATCAGCTGATCAACCATTTTAAAAACTTCGGATGGCTCTGTTTCACCGACTACAACTATAACCATATTTGACGGGTGATAAAATGTATTATAGCATTTATACAAAATGTCCCTGTTTATTTTGCTTATACTTTCAACAGTACCCGCTATGTCTATGCTTACAGGATTTTTTTCGTAAAAAGAGCCCAAAAGGTTGAAAAATGATCTCCACCCCGGATCATCATCATACATTCTTATCTCCTGTCCTATAATACCCTTCTCCTTTTCCACGCTTTCCTCTGTTATAAACGGATTCTGCACAAAATTCAAAAGAAGGCGGAAGTTTTCATCAAATTTGTCTGTACACGAAAAAAGGTAAACCGTCTGGTTGAAGCTGGTATATGCATTAGGATTTGAGCCCAAAGCCGAGAATTTTTCCATTACGCTTCCGTCCTTTTGTTCAAACAGCTTGTGTTCCAAAAAATGTGCAATTCCGTCCGGAACATTTGTTACTTCGCTTTCACCTGGAATAACAAATGAATTGTTTATGGAACCGTAATGGGTTGAAAAAGTGGCATATTTTTTCGAGTAGCCCTTTTTCGGAATCACAAAGACTTTTAATCCGCTGCTGTGCTCATATGAAAATATCTTTTCATTAAGTCTGCTATACTCAATTGTTTTGGTTTTCATGACCGCAACTCCTTTAAATCAAGATTTGTAGCATTTCTAAGCTTTTGTAAGAAAATATACCGTGTCAAGCTTAATTTTCTTTGAAACCTCAGCAATATCCTGTTTGGTTAATTTGTTAACCTTCTGCACAAGTGTATCAAAGGTATCGTTGGTACCCGCCATGTTCTGGCTCAGATAAAAATCGACCATCTGCAGCTGGCTGTCCTTTAAGGATTTGATTCCGGTTTCTATTGTTTTAACAGTTGCGTCAAATTCATTATCGGTAATGTTTCCTTTTTCTATCTCACCGAGCTGCTCCATGATTATTTCCTTTGCCTTGTCCCTGTTTTCGGTTTCTATACCGCTGCTGACAACCATAAGTCCTTTGAACTTTTCAAGCCTGGAAAATGCATAATATGCCAGGCTTGCTTTTTCTCTTACATTTTGGAAGAGCTTCGAGTGCATTCCTCCTCCGAGCAGTATGCTGTAAGCCATAAGCGCATAATAATCCGGCTCTGCGGGTGCT
Source organism: Bacillota bacterium (assembly GCA_030705825.1). GTDB lineage: Bacteria > Bacillota > Clostridia > Acetivibrionales > JANLFN01 > JAUZPR01. The sequence goes on from JAUZPR010000177.1 coordinate 3,063, forward strand.
GTATTTGTACGGAATCCCATTGACAGTTTTCCCTGGTTTATACTCATTTTTTCAGTAATATTCTTGACTTCTTCTATTTGTTTTGATATATTTCCTGCTTTAATATTTTTAATATTAACCCTATTCAAGGAACTGAACTTCTCAGCCATTTTCAGAATCCTGGCATCCTCGGTATCTCCTGTAACAAAAATATCGATAGGCAGGCTCCCCAGAATTTTATTGTACTGTTCATACAGCTGCTTGTTTGTAATCTTATCGACATCCTGGGCAGTACCATATTCATATACCCCAAAGGGTTCATCACCGCACATTTCCTCATAGCATCTGTCAACTGCATATTGGACTTTGTCGTTTACGCGGCTTTCAATTAAGCGTTTGAGGTTTTCCTTTTCCTGAACGACATACTCTTCCTTAAAGATACCGCTTTCAGTTACAGGTTTTGTGATTATTTCAAACAGCAGTTCAAATGCTTTTTCAAACATTCCTTTGCCTTCTTGAGTATACTGGTCTGCTACATACTCAATATAAAACTGGATTAACTGTATTTCTCCTTTCTTGGCTACACCGCAGTCGAAACTTGTTCCATATAATTTTTCAAGGTATACGGCAATATCCTTGAATGTGGGAAATTTTTCGCAGCCTCTTCTGAGAACCGCAGGCATCAGCGCATTTAAAGCCGCAGTCTCCCTGGTTAAAGTATCATGAAAAAATATATTTATGGTATTGGTTTTAAACCTGTCCTGGCTGATTTTGTATACAGTAATACCATTAAAGCTTTTAAGTTTTACAGCCAGTTCTTCTTTTAGAGTAATATCCATCTGCTCATTCCTTTCAAAAGAATTTGGTAATCAAGTCAATAAATTCTTTTCTTTCCTTAGTATAATAAAATTCATCTGTTATATTCAATATATGGAAAAAATAAAATCAAATGAAAAAATGTATGTTTATAGATATTTTGTAAAAAATAACTTCAGGAGGGATATGGATGATTCAGCAAAGAAACAGAAAATTTCCCAGAGTCTATTCGAAAAAAGCGGTTGAAGAGGAACGTGTTTTTAATTTAAGTTTGCCTGTTGCAGCAGGAATTGCTGCATTTACTTTTACCGGCGGTGTATTATTAGGTTATATGCTAAGAAAATCCCTGGATTGAGTCAGTACTCAGTCCAGGGAGCCAAGGGTTGACCAAAAAGGATTTTTATTCTATTTTTTAATTTTATTCTTTACACTAATCCTGTTTTTTCCGATAACTTAATTGAAAATTAATACAATATAGAGTTATCGGGGTGCTTAAATGTTTTATATAGACCGGTTCAATCAAATTGATCTTCTTATAATCGTATGCTTTTCATTCCTAATATTCGTGTTTACTGTGGCATCAGCTAAAGGCCGCTCGTTATCCAGAGCCGGAGGGACATTGTTTGTAATACCTCTGGTTTTCTGCGTTCTGTCTTTCCTGTCTTCAAAAACAATAGTAGCTGAAACCTTTTTACTGCTATCCGATATATACATTATATTTGTCCTATTCCTGCTGTTCCTGGTAAAAACCGATCAAGCCAGGACTATAATGCAGCTTGTCATATATATTACATCTTTCGTTCTGTTGTTTCTGGTATACAATTCCACAGCTGCTATAAACTCAATATTCAAGGGCAGATATATGCCTGCTGCGTACATATTGATACCGCTGCTGTTTATGTATCTGTTTATCAGGAATAAGGATCAGGGCAGGCTTCTTTTCTGGGCTGGTTTTTACGCTTTTCTCAGCGGCTTGACAAGCGTCATATCCTCACAGGCTTTTATACAATATTTAAGCCTTATAATGAAGGCATTGGAATTTCTCTACTTCTTTCTATTCTTTCATGAAAATATTTTTAAGAATGCTGTTCGAACAGCTCAAAAATCCAGTAAACAATCACCGGACCTGGATAGGACAATAAATCTGGAAGTCAAGAAAAGAATATTTGAGATAGAGCGTTCAAACGAAAAACTTGCTACCATAGCAAAAACAGACCCTATGACAAAAGCGCTTAATAAGACCGCCATACTTGATGTAATTGACAAGCATATTGAAACAAAGCCTGACAGCAGCTTTTCCATATTAATGTTTGATATAGATAATTTTAAGATAATAAATGACTCCATGGGACATATTACCGGAGATAAATGCATAAAGCGTCTGGTACTTATAGCAAAAAGCTGTATCCGCGATATTGACAGCCTTGGGCGATACGGCGGCGATGAATTTGTCATCGTCCTTCCCAATGCCACTTCACTTCAGTCCAGCATCATTGCCGAGCGTTTCAGAAAGAAAGTTGCAGAAACCGCAAATCCTCATTTTACAATTTCGGTCGGAATAGCATCCTACCCGGCTGACGGTACCGATGTAAAAGGAATGATCCAGGCTGCCGACGAATGCCTTTACATGTCAAAGGCAAAAGGCAGAAACGCCATATCCTACAAGAGCCGGTAAAACACCTTGTAACTTCAATTATTAATTGAACTATAAATGGACTTATCCTACCCCTAAATAAAAGCCTAAATAAAAAACAAAGGAAAGCGTATGCTTCCCTTTGTTTTTTTATAAATAAATATTATTTACCTGATTCTTCAACTGCAACTGCTACTGCAACTGTCGCGCCAACCATAGGATTGTTGCCCATTCCAAGGAAACCCATCATTTCAACGTGAGCAGGAACAGAGGATGAACCTGCGAACTGAGCGTCTGAATGCATTCTTCCCATGGTATCTGTCATACCGTATGAAGCAGGACCTGCTGCCATATTGTCGGGATGCAGAGTTCTTCCAGTACCACCGCCTGATGCAACTGAGAAGTACTTCTTGCCCATTTCATAGCATTCCTTCTTGTAAGTACCTGCTACAGGGTGCTGGAATCTTGTAGGATTGGTTGAATTTCCTGTGATGGAAACATCAACGCCTTCCTTATGCATTATAGCTACGCCTTCTCTGACATCATCAGCACCATAGCATCTGACTTTTGCTCTGTCTCCGCTGGAGTACTTGAACTCTTTTACAACCTGAAGATTACCAGTATAGTAATCAAATTTTGTCTGTACATATGTAAATCCGTTAATTCTTGAAATAACCTGGGCAGCATCCTTTCCAAGTCCGTTGAGAATAACCTGCAAAGGTTCTTTTCTAACCTTATTGGCTGATTTTGCTATACCAATAGCACCTTC
>JAUZPR010000178.1 GCA_030705825.1 Bacillota bacterium
ATACGATGATTAAGAGGAGTAAGCAGTGCAATTGCTCCAAGAGAGGAAGGATCGCCGGGTGGAAGTCTTTCCGGGTTAAAACTGCTGAAGTAGCTTATGAGTACTGTAGCTGAGGATCTCAATTTTGAGGGTTTAAGCTGCAGCGGAGAAAACCGTTATCCCGTTGGAGAGCCCTGTTAGATCAGGGAATTTTGGTGGTACCGCGGAATTTATGCCCTTCGTCCAATGAATTTGGACAGAAGGGCTTTTTGTATTTGAATATAGAAAGGAGAAACCACGTGATAATTCTTAAAATACTGTCGGTTATCTTAATGGTATCGGGCTTTTTACTGGTGGCCCTGTCAAAATTTCTGGTGAGAAAGTTTAAATTGAATGAAAAACAAACCTGTAACTTTGAGAATGAAATGTCTGAGAATGAATTGTGCGAATATCTGTACAACAAAGCTGTTGTAAACATGAAAATGCTTGGTATGCTGATAGCACTGCCTGGAATTGTAATTATGGTTGTAGTGTTTAAGTAGTTGAGAGTTGGAAGTTGAGAGTTGAGTGTTGGAAGTTCAGAGTTTGGAGTTCGGAGTTCGGAGTTTGGAGTTTGGAGTTTGGAGTTCGGAGTTCTTAGGTCGGAGTTCAAAGTATTATGGAGAACTTCAAAAACTGAACCTAAATGTCAGACGACTGAACCGTGCACTTCAAAAACAATAACCCCGAACATTGAACCCCAAACTATGAACTAATATTAGGAGGAATAGAAATGGATGAGAGTAATAACATAGCTAAAACCTATGATCCTAAACAGGTTGAAGAAAAATTATATAAGGAATGGGTTGACAGAGGATATTTCCATACACTTGTTAATAATAACAAAAAGCCTTTCACAATTGTAATACCGCCTCCAAATATAACAGGTCAGCTTCATATGGGACATGCGCTTAACAATACCATGCAGGATATTCTTATAAGATGGAAGCGGATGCAGGGTTATAGCGCGCTCTGGGTTCCGGGAACCGACCATGCTAGTATAGCTACCGAAGCGAAAATCGTTGAGGCACTTAAGAAGGAAGGTTTGACTAAACAGGACATAGGCAGGGAAAAATATCTTGAGAGAGCCTGGGATTGGAGGGCTCATTATGGCGGAAGGATAGTTGAACAGCTTAAAAAGCTGGGCAGTTCATGTGACTGGGAACGTGAAAGATTCACAATGGATGAAGGCTTGTCTGAAGCTGTAATAGAGGTATTTGTCAGACTATACCGAAAAGGCTTGATTTACAGGGGCGAGAGGATAATAAACTGGTGCCCTAAGTGCTGTACTTCCATATCTGATGCTGAAGTTGAGTATGAGGAAAAGGAAGGCAATTTCTGGCATATTAAATATCCTGTAAAAGACAGTGATGAATATATAGTAGTTGCAACCACAAGGCCTGAGACAATGCTTGGAGATACGGCAGTAGCAGTTCATCCAGATGATGAAAGGTACAGGCATCTGGTTGGGAAAACTGTAATACTTCCGCTTGTAAATAAAGAGATTCCTATAATAGCTGATGAATATGTTGAAAAGGAATTCGGAACAGGTGCGGTTAAAATTACGCCTGCTCACGACCCAAATGACTTTGAAGTAGGTTTGAGACATAATCTCGCTCAAATCAGAGTAATGGACGATAATGCGGTAATGAATGAGTATGCCGGCAAGTATCAGGGTATGGACAGGTATGAAGCAAGGAAACAGATGGTGGAAGATCTGAAAGATCTCGGACTTTTAATTAAGATTCAGCCCCATACTCATAATGTGGGTTCGTGCTACAGGTGCCATACTGTAATTGAACCTATCATATCCAAACAATGGTTCGTAAAAATGAAGCCTCTTGCAGAACCAGCACTGGATGTTGTTAAAAACGGTACCGTCAAGTTTATACCTGAGAGGTTTTCAAAGATTTACTATAACTGGATGGAGAACATTCAGGATTGGTGTATATCCAGACAGCTTTGGTGGGGGCACAGGATACCTGCATACTATTGCCGTGAATGCGGAGAAACGATGGTAGACAGGGAGATGCCCGATAAATGCCCCAAGTGCGGAAGTACACGGATCGAACAGGACAATGATACGCTTGATACCTGGTTCAGCTCGGCTCTCTGGCCTTTTTCAACTCTCGGGTGGCCGAAGGAAACAGAGGATCTTAAGTATTTCTATCCTACAGATGTTCTGGTTACTGCATATGATATTATTTTCTTCTGGGTTGCAAGGATGATTTTCTCGGGAATGGAGCATATGGGCAAAGAGCCGTTCAAATATGTTCTGATTCATGGTATCGTAAGGGATACTCAGGGCAGAAAAATGAGCAAATCCCTGGGGAACGGAATAGATCCTCTTATAGTAATAGAACAGTATGGGGCTGATGCGTTGAGATTCGCCCTGACCATTGGAAACTCCCCGGGAAACGACCAGAGATTTTCAACTGAAAAAATTGAAGCAAGCAGAAACTTTGCAAATAAAATATGGAATGCATCACGTTTTGTACTGATGAATTTTGACGAGAATATCGATTTTTCAAAGGTTGACCCCGGTAAGTTCACAATGGCCGACAAATGGATTCTTAGCCGGATAAATACGCTTACAAAGGAAGTTACCGAGAATCTTGAAAAGTTTGAATCAGGCATAGGTCTTCAGAAGCTTTATGAGTTCATATGGGAGGAATTCTGTGACTGGTATATTGAACTTGTCAAGCCACGTTTGTATGACAGGGAGAACGAATCAAGACTGGAAGCACAATATGTATTGAACTATGTGCTGGGTAATTCAATGAAGCTGCTGCATCCGTTCATGCCGTTTATTACTGAGGAAATTTATAAGCATTTGATAAACGACGATGAAAGCATAATGATTTCAAGCTGGCCTGAATATAAAGAGGATTATAATTTCCCTGAAGATGAAAAGAAAATGGAACTTATAATGGAAGCTATTAAAAATATCAGGAATAAAAGAGCCGAGATGAATGTTCCACCTTCCAAAAAGGCAAAGATAATATTTGCTGCCCCAGGGGAGAAGGAAAGAACTATACTGGCTGATGGAAAAAGCTTTTTCGAAAGGCTGGCAAGTGCTTCTGAAATCAAGGTCCAAGCAGATAAAGCAGGAATTCCTGAAAATGCGGTAGCTGCGATAATTTCTGCTGCTGAAATATACATTCCTCTTGAAGAATTGATCGATATTGAAAAAGAAATGGAAAGGCTTGAAAAAGAAAAATCCAACCTGGAAAAAGAGCTGGATAGAGTAAATTCCAAGCTAAACAACCAGGGCTTCGTCGCAAAAGCTCCTGAAAAGGTTATTGAGGAAGAAAAGGCTAAAAGAGTTAAATATCAGGAGATGTATGACAAGATCATAGAGAGGATAGCAGCTTTAAATAAGCAGGCTTAATCAGAAAAAAAAGGGGTTAATACTTCCCCGGTAAACGGGTCGGAAGATACGGTTTCGTATCCTCTGACCTTTTCTTTTTATAGGTCCTGCGGCTGATTTATATGCTGTAAATGTCAATCTGCTGCTTCGTGCTTTTTACATACCTGATGTTACTCCCACTTAATCTAGCCCATGGATTTCTTTGAATTATTCAGTCTTCAAAATTTTCCTGAGTAGTAGATACGTGAAAAATAATAAATAACAGTTTGCAAAATCAATAATCCGAGCAAAATTAATACCATCTCAGTATTTATGAACACACCAACAACTATACCAAAATTTAACAAAATGAAACAAATATCATAAAATAATGATTTCGAGGCCCTTTCTATTAACTCTACTCGTTCATCTTTTAAATCCGTCCTGATCTTTTCACGATGATTTTTGCTGATACAGAGAATTAGATTAAGCAAACCGATAGCTGCAATTACGAGACCGGCTATCAGCCATGATATATTATGTCGTCCGGTAACAAAATTAAGTGCAATCAATATTCCTAAAGCAACTACACCCCAATAAACGAAATTCACTTTTTTCATGACTTCTCCTCCTCATAAATAAAAATTTCCTCAACTTTCATTTGAAAATAATGAGCAATTTTGTAAGCTAAAATAATCGATGGATTGTACCTGCCATTTTCCAATGATCCTATTGTCTGTCTTGAAACCTCCAAAGCAGCCGCTAACTCCTCCTGCTTCAAGCCCCTCTGCTTCCTTATTTCCTCAAGTCTATTTTTCAAAGCTGAATCACCTCTTTAACACGCTACGGAAAGCTTGCTTTACATGGATAATACTACATCAAATTACATATGTCAAGCATACTTTCCATAAGTATAGAATTTAGATATTACCGCAATAAAAATAGTAATTATTAATAACTGTCACCTGTACAAATTTCAATTAAGTTTGAATAATTATTGCTGAAGTTATACCAGAAGGTTGCAAAAAACGGTAATCTTTGCATATAAATCTTTTGTTATTATGTGAAAAATGAAATATCATAAATTAATACTTGCAAATTTGAAATCGATGTGTTATCATCTGATATAAGAACTGAACTTGAAAAATTACGAAGTACCTGGATGTTACTTCGGAGAGCGTAGAAGCTTTCATACACAATAAAAATGTGTATGGGAGCTTTTTTATTTTATACGGAATACAGTATGTTTTATAAAGGAGGGATTCCGATGGTAGGTTCAAGTGTCAGACAGAGTGATCTGTATAGTGTTAAAAGTATAAATGCATGGTTTGATGAAATAAACCTCCCGGTAGCACCGGTTTGCAATATGATGTGCAATTTCTGTTCCAAAAGCTGTGATTGTACAGCAAACGGAAATAATCCGGAATACCTCAGCAGGAATATGACTCCCAGACAAGCGGTAAACTGGGTTGAGAACGTAGCTGGAAAAAATCAAAGGGCTCGTGTTATTAAAATATCAGGTCCCTGTGAGCCTCTATATAATTATCAAACCTTTGAGGTACTAAAAAGGCTTGCCGGGCATTCACAGGATTATATTTTAAGTGTATCCACAAATGGAATTCTTCTTGCTGAAAAAGCAGATGAGCTTGCAAGATTGAACGTTAAAAGAGTAGAGGTCTCCATTAACGCAATTTCTGCAAACGCAATATCCAGACTTTATTCAAGAATTGTTAAAGATGGAAATGTCATAGTAAATCCCGAGGAATTGAGTAATATAATATTAAACGGCCAATTTGAAGGAATTAAGGCATGTTTGAAACATGGTATTTCAGTTGGCGTAAATATTTCATATTTTCCAGGTATTAACGATGGGGACATTCCCAATATAGCACAAAAATGCAGCGAATACGGTGTAAGTGACATTTGCATCATTGGATGTAAACCGAATGGCAAATTTAAAAACTTAAGAACTCCTTTGATAGATGAAATATTACCTGTACAGAATGAAATTTCCAAATATGTTAATATGGTTGGAATAAAAAGTTTCAACTGATGGGGGCGGTATGTTTGGAATTTTATAAATTTATTATATGCGGAGAAGATAAAAGAACACTTGCAGGCATGAAAAACATGTTGTGCTCAAGTGGTCACTTGTTTTTGGGATACAGTCAGGAAACGACTAATGTCATAAGACATATAAGAAAAGTAAGCCCTGATCTTGTTATACTTGAGGTTAACAGGAGCTTTGCCGATTTGAGGCATATTATTGAGATAATCGATGAAGAGCTGCTTTCAGCGGTAATACTGGTTGTAGATGTCAGCAATGATGAAATTTCCGAATTTCTGCATAAAAGCAGAATAGTGACTTTTACAGCGAAACCTGTAATGGAGGAAGCATTCCTGCAAATCGTGGATGTAAGTATGCTGAATTATCATAGAATTATTGAATATGAACAAAAAATAAGGCAGCTCAATGAATCACTGGAAAGCAGAAAAGTGGTTGAAAAAGCCAAGTGGATATTGGTAAAATGTGACGGGTTATCCGAAAACGAAGCGTTCGAGATAATCAGAAAGAAAAGCCGGGACAACAGGATGCCTATGAGAGAAATAGCAGAAGCTATATTGATGGTACGTGGAAATGATTGAAATGAAATATTTTAATTACAATCCTGCAAAATTATTAAGAAATAAAATAAACTTACAAATAATTATTGAATATTTGCAAGTTTGATAGTATAATAAATTCATAATTTAATAATAAGAT
>JAUZPR010000179.1 GCA_030705825.1 Bacillota bacterium
AAATGCATAAGATGTTTTGCATGCGTTAAAGGATGTCCTATGGAAGCAAGAAATTCCAAGTTTCGTATAAAGCTTTTTGAATTGTTTTTTAAAGCATTGGGCAGAAAAAGGAAAGAAAATCATATTATCATATCCTGACCTAACCAAACTTTGACTTGAAATTTCTTTCGTAATCCTCCAAAAGCTCCTGTTCCATGAACAAACTGCAAACAGCCTCTTCGTAGTCATACAGCCTTGTTGATTTTCTTATTTTCTTTGCGTATTTTTCATTATCTGAAAAAACGGAAATCAAATAAAACCAGAATTCCTTCATTTTGTAAAGTATATTGACATCACCTGAAAGCACTTTCTTATAATCACTATATATTTTGTCATGGAATTCTCTTAAAACTCTTTTATCCGGCATGACATTGGTTTTTAACTCATTTGCCAGCCCGGGATTAATTAATAAACCCCTTCCCAGCATTATGGATGTAGCACCGGGGAATTCAGCAGAAAATTTCTGCAGACTCTTTTTATCAAAAAGGTTTCCATTATAAATAACAGGATTCTTACTATGCATTAAAGCGTATTTGAAAATTTCCATATTGGGCTGGTTTTTATAATAGTCCTTTTGGATTCTGGGATGGATTATAAGCTCTTTTACAGGGTATTTATTGAATATTTCCATCAAATCATAAAATTCGTCGGGACTGTCTTTTCCTATTCTGGTTTTTACTGAAATTTCAGTACCTCCCCAGGTAAATATCTCATAAAGAAAAGCATCAAGCTCCAAGGTCTTTGCAAGAAAGCCAGACCCCTTGTTTTTAGCTACTACTGTCCCCGAAGGGCATCCAAGATTCAAATTCAGTTCATTATAACCCATCAGCTTAATTTTATTTGCAATACGAATAAAATCCGCCGCTTTATTGGTCAGTATCTGAGGAATCAAATTAAGGCCCTGATTATTTTCAGGTGCCAGATCATCCAATTCGCGCTTCTTTAGGCTTCCACTTTCATTTGCAGATATAAATGGCGAAAAATATTTATCTATATTGTTGAAATAGGTATGATGGGCATTTCTGTATATATACCCGGTCAAACCTTCCATAGGGGCGAAATAAAGTTTCATATTATCTTCAAAACCCTTAATTTATTAGTTGTCAATAGTTGTAATATACCATAATATTATTACAACTTAAAGGTGTTATAAGGTCTGACCGCATTAAAGCAATAACACATATAATTTACCGTACCAGATATTTCGTATATCCCAGTTCAACAAGTTTTTCAAATGCACTTAATACCTCCGGCGGTATTTCCTGATAAATCTGATACCCTTTTTCAGGGTACTTTCTGATACGGTCCAGATCGCCCACTATTATATTAATGATTTCATCCCCGGTCAATCCTTCGGGAGGATCTTTGCAGTATTCTTTATAGGTCAAATCCGGCGATGTTACCATCACCTTAACTTCGGGCCAAAGCTTACTTATTGACGCATAAGTCCGTCTCTCCATGTAAGGCTTATGAACTGCTATTATTTTTTCCGGTATCAATTTTCTTTCAAAAAGCTTCTCTTTTGTATAAATGATATTTTCTCCGGTATTTGTAGATTCGCTCTCAATGATTATTTTATCCCCTGGAACCCCTATGTCCTTTGCTATGTCGGCAAAGACCTCACCTTCCGGCTTATCCCACACTCCCTTTGTAAGCCGTCCGAGTCCTCCAGAAAAAACAATCACAGGAGCCAACCCTTTAAGATAAAGTTCTGCACCTTTTACAGCAACCCTTGTATCCATACTGCCAAGGACTATAATACAATCTGCTTCTTCAATTTTATGTTGCATCAGATGATATTCCCAAAGTATCTTTGCATAATGGTTAACGTCCATAAATATCCACCTGTATTGTAAGTTTGGCTTTAATATTAATGATTGTTATTCTTTTGTAATTAAATTATCCCGGCAAAATTATATATTCCAGTATTTCAAACGTCAACTTTTTGTGATATTAAGAGATTTAGTACCACTCTGGTTTAATAATCCGGTTTTAAGAAATTAAACATGGGTAAATATGTAATAAATTAATGTAAACTATTTTCAATTATTACCATATATTCGTACCTGAAAGGATGAATCCCTATGAAAAAATATGCAGGAATAGTGCTTATTATATTAAGTTCCTTGCTTACAATTGCTTTTTGGTCCTTCGAGCAGCCTGTTAAAACCATTTCCGTATACAGGCAGGTATCTCAGTTAATCGCTTCAATTGCTCTTCTTAATCTCATGTGGATCAATTATATCTCTACCCGGCACAGCCTTATAGATAGAATTTTCAACGGGCTGGATAAATCATACATATATCATAAATATCTGAGTATTTTAGTTATCGCACTGATCTGGTTTCATAATCTTACAGTTGGAATGGGAGGACATCCCGGAGGGTTTAAACAGCCTGGAGGCTTTAGACATACTCAGGCCGGAGGAGGTCTGCTTGGAATCAGCGGCAGGGAGTTCGGTTCCTTAAGCCTTGCTGCTTTCACAGGCTTTGTTCTGATTTTTCTTATAACCAACAGGCTTGAGTATCAGAAGTGGAAGCTCTCACATAAGTTGATGCTTATTCCGTATGCCTTTGGAATATTTCACTATTATACAACAGCAGATTATGCAGTTTTCTCATTAAGTGCCTATACTCTATGGATGAATTTTATCAATGCAGTTGGAATATTATCTGCCTTCTACAGCATATTCCTATATGAGAAAACCGCATTCAAGTATCATTACAGGGTAAGTGAAGTACGTGAAATTGCTAAGGGTACAATTGAAATAACCGGTATGGCAGAGGGTGCCGAAATGAAATATAAATCGGGTCAATTTGCTTTTATTAAAATACTTGGCAAAAAGAAAGGTTTTCCGTCGCATCCGTTCTCAATAAGCCAGGCTCATAAAACAGGCCAAATACAATTTTCCATTAAAAGTTTGGGTGACCATACCGGAAAATTAAAAAGTCTTCTCTCTAAAGGAGACATAATAGCAGTATCAGGACCTTACGGAAAATTCAATTATCTTAAGGGTATAAAACATCAGGTGTGGATTGCCGGAGGTATAGGTATAACCCCTTTCAGGAGCTTTTTACAAACTGAAATACCTTCTGATTATTCCATAGACTTTTTCTATGCCTACAATAATGAAGAAGAGGGCGCCTACATCGAGGAGCTTAAAGCTTATGAGCAAAGGAACAATATTAGGATACACCTGATTGACAGTTCAAAAAGCGGATTTTTAGGTAAGGACCAGTTTAATAAATATTTAAGCAGATATGAAAAATATGATGTCTTTTTCTGTGGACCAAAAGCCATGAGGATAAATATCAGAAAGCAGCTTATTAATGTGGGATACAAAATAAATTTCCGTTACGAGCAATTTCAGTTTAAATAAAAAAGTCAAGCTAACCTATTCTCAATTTTTGCCATGCAGTACAGAATATGCTATAATTTATATGCTGGTATATATTTAAACATATTACCATAAACTTTTGAATACCTAAGGAAGTTTAAATTTTAAGAGAATGTGAGGTAATAAATATGGTAACAAAGGCAAAATCCTATATTGATAACGGCGTTACAATTTCAAAATCGTCTATAAGTGAGGGTGACGAAATAGTGATAACATATAGCGGCTTACTTGCAGCCAGCGGCGCCGACACGGTATTTGCCCACATTGGTTATGGCGAGGCCTGGGATAATAAAGACTATATTCCTATGATTAAAGAAGGGGATATATTTACTGCAGCTTTCAAAGTGGGGCAGCCTGGTACCTTAAATATCTGCTTCAAAGACAGTGCAGAGAATTGGGATAATAATTCAAATCAAAACTACAGCTTTAAAATTAAAAAGAAAGCAGTGAGAAAAACTGTTAAATCCGTATGAATCCAGGAGGCTGCAAATCTGTCAGATTTGCAGCCTATTTAAAGGGGACATGTCTGATAGCACACTTATTTTTCGATTTATTCTCCAGTCCATCCTCACCTTACACCTGATAAACTATAAGGAAATAACAAGTTCATTTTTGATAGCTTCGATATCTTGAATCCTCTTATTAATTTCAGTCCCGCTGCTCTTTAGCCTGTGTATTATATCATAAACTTGATTTTCCATATCCCTTAGCCGTTCATTATCCTCGCGGATCCTGCTTCTTACACTCAAATCGGTAAATATGTTGTCAAACCAGAAGTCAATTGCCCTTGTTGTCGAATCAATACCTGTAAAGCCTATGTTCCCGGTATAATTGACATCATCAAGCTCTTTCCGCAAATCCTTCAGCTGTGAATCCAGCCTGTTGCAAATAGATTGAGCCTCATCGATATGTTCATATTTTGCCATATGATTAAATATACCGCCTCTTGTCCAAACATCAAAGGTAGCCCAGCTTTCAGCGCTGTCCAGATGCTGAATTGCGCTGGTCAGCGTGCTTGTTACTTTGTTGGCGGCTGTTAAGGCCTCGGTGATTTCAGCTTGTTGTCCTGAAAGTGAATCCTGTTCTGCTTCAAGCTGGCTGTACTTTATCGATGCCTGGCTTGTGAGATTCTTTTTCAGTAAGGATATCCGGTTTTGAAGCTCGGTTTCATAGCAATTCTTTTCTTCTTTCAATTCATTTATCCGTTTTGTCAGTTCATCTCTATTGTTATATAATTCCCTTACTCTCTCATTAGCATTATCATACTCCATTTTGGCGAGGTACATTTCTTCCATTTCCTTTGTTACCTTGTTGTCATATTTTCCAATGAACTTCAAAATAGTTGCTGATAATGAATCCTTCTGCAGGTGCTCAACATCGAGGGATTCTTCCCGGTATTTTTTCATTAATGCCTGGATGTTTTGCTCCGCCAATATAATGTCGTTATTCAATTTATAAAGGCGTTCCTGCAGGACCGGAAGCATTGCAAGGTTGTTTCTGATTTCGAGAAGTTCGCTGTTGTCCATTGTTTATTCCCCTTATACAAAGAAATTAGAGTCTATACATATTTTACCATAGTAGTGCAATATGTGCATCCGTCACTTGTACCAAATAAACAGCTGAAACTTAATTATGAGGTGGAAAATTGAATAATTAATGTATAATATTATTAAATAATACATACTCCAATAAGTGACGCTGAAAGTATTCATATCACCGCATCCAATTAATATCTTAATTTTCTGCTTTAGAAGTCAAAGTATAAACAAATTTTTTTTTGTAATTTTTTTGTGACCATCCTGATACTTTTGACGTTTTTATAGTGAAAGGAGTTGATAAGGTGTCTTTTATACCAGACCGGCAGGTTAATGATTTGGAATATATGTATGATAAGTATGGCAACATGCTTTTCAGGTTATGTTTGGTGATTTTATCCAATAAATCTGATGCGGAGGATGCAATTCAGGAAACATTTCTTAAGTACATCAAGAAACAACCGGTATTCAATATGCCTGAACATGAGAAGGCCTGGTTCATAAGGGTAGCCAGTAATGTTTGCAAAGATATTCAGAGATTCAAATTCAGGCATAAGGAATTTAATATTGAGGAACTGGCCGATTACCAAAGTGATATAGAGCATAGTTACATACTTGAGCAATTGCTCTCCTTGCCGCCCAAATACAAAGTAGTAATTCATCTGTATTATGTAGAGGGCTATAAGGTTGATGAAATTGCCAAAATCACAGAATTATCCTCATCAGCCGTTAAAATGCGTTTATCGCGCGGACGAGAGCTTTTAAGAATTGAATTGGAGGAGGAGCATGACTTATGAAAGGAAAAGAAATCAGAGACGCTGTTAACAGGATTCAGGTGCATCCCTCTGTTAAATCTAAAGTTATGGAGTTAAGTAAAAATAAAACAAAACATTGGATAAAAAACGGTGTTTTAAAACCTGTCGCCTTTGTAGCCGTATTTTCATTTGTTTGTATTTTTGGTTCTAAATTACCGTTCCTGCATACATCGCCCATGCATAACAACAGTCAGACCGCATCCCTGTTTGATGGCTTCATAATCAAGACCTACGCCGAAGGCGGAGAAGAAGTTGCCTTATCTTCCAAAGAGGCTATCCCCTTAAAAGAATACTCTCCTTTAATGAGTTCAGTTCCGGGTATTCCTTTCCGCTTGGATTCCAT
>JAUZPR010000018.1 GCA_030705825.1 Bacillota bacterium
AATTTAATAGTAGAATATAATCCGAAAAACAGAATATACAGCACCCATCCCGATATGCCTCCCCGGACTGCAATAAATCCCAGAAGACAGGATGCGGTATAAAAAATCCAACCGGCTTTTATTCCGAATTCCATGATGAAAACTGCAACATAAAAAGAACTCAGTGCGTATAACGCAAATCTGCTTGTAGGAAGAGTAGTTGCAAGGAAAAGGGTTACAGCAGACAAAGCCAGCAGTATCCCCCCAAAAGCAGTACGTTTTACATTAATTGAAGTAGTACCTCTAGTCATAAACACCTCTTACTTCCTTAGCAGCAATTTATCAAATCACCGCCAGCGCATTCGCAGCAGCAGTCTGAACACCACAAGCACTGGCATATGGTGCAAATATCCGGTCCGCTCCCGTAGCCCCTGCCGAAAGCAGCATTACGGTATGCCCCGTTATTATTGCTTAGTCTGTTAAGTGTATTCCTATATTCGAAATTGGAGGGGTCCATGTTTACAGCAGTCTGAATATTGTTGAACCCTTCGTCGTACCAGCCTTTTCTTACAAATATTAGTCCTTTCAGATAATACCATTCTGCGTTTCGATCTTCAGAACCATCCAGCATGCTCTCGGCGGCTCCTATATTTCCACGGTTGATAAATGATCTGACACTGTTATAGAAGTCACCGGAATTTTGTCCGCCTCCCCAGTTTCCACCGGAGGTGCTGCTGCCAGACCATGTATTTGATTGTCCTTTAGAGGAACCGTTTTTCATCAGATATTCGTATGCTTCGTTAATTTCTCTAAGCTTTTCCTCTGCAAGACCTGAGAGCGGATTATTCTGATATTGATCCGGGTGATATTTTTTAACAGCTTCCCTGTATGCCTTTTTAATTTCTTCTTCGCTTGCACCTTCTTTTATTCCAAGTACTTCATACGGATTTCTCAATTTCTAAACAACCCCTATCTTTAATATTTGCTCCGTTTTACGCAGCATCCCCATATAAATAATATTTTCAACAAGACCTTTATTTCTCTTAATATCAAGCAGTTCGAAGGCTTTTGCTATTTCAGCAAGCGCATAGGTCAGGTTGAATTCTACTTTTTCCCTTATACGTATTTTGAATTCTTCAGCATTACCGCCATCATAATTATACTGCAGTACAAGAGGATTATACGAGTCCTTTTTTATATCTTTTTCAATATCGTCAAAAGCATCTACAATATAGACCCATTTTCCGATATTATAACCTATCCATCTCAGTATCTTTTCTGTTTTATCATCCGTACAAAGAGGTTTGAAAGCAAAAATTTCTTCCATTAACCTGGCAAAAGGTTCAGCTGCTCTATCCATGGAACTGCACTTTTCCTTTTCAAGTCCGGATAATTCCTCTAATCTTTTTTCAATTATATCACATTTTTGTAAATGTTCTTTTTTTAATTTTTTATGGCAAGCCGCCAGCGTCAGTACGGCTGATCCCGATAACAGGGATTTGTCATCCTTCCAGTTATCCTTCAGATTATAATACGCTAATAAAACGTTGATGTCTGATGCATATTCGATAGATTGATTTTTTTTTGCAGTCAGCCTTTTTTTCAATGGATGAGCTGCACACCTTTCTGGGCAGACATGCATGTCCTCATCAGACAAGGCTGATAGAAACAGTGCAAGAAAAGCAGTGTCGTAGTTTAACAGGAAACGTTTCAATTGCCCGCTTCTTAAGCCTATTGCTTTACACAATCCGCAGTAATAGGCTCTGAAAATCTCATATTCTTTTACTTTTAATTCCTGCTTCTCGGGCAGTATATAACCAAACAATTAATCCCATCCCATGTATTTATTTTTGGTTTTTTAATATGGAAATAATAAAAATATGTAAATTTGCTATCTGCAAAAGCTTTAATAATATTAACATAAGTATGTTCAAATTTAAAGATGGTTTGCTTTTAATGTCCCTTGGATTATAATATCCTTATTAAATTGCTTTGAGTACCTAATTTACAAATACCGGATAGTCGGAGGTTATAAATGTCGGACAATAAAATGAGGCAGGCAGCCTTATCCTCACAATTTGCACTAAATTCCCTGATAGTATACAGAGAGCTTCTGGATGACAGCATAATTATTGAACTTAAAAAATTTATCGATTATACGGCAGGCGAAGGTCAACCCGGGCAGGCAATAGGATACTTAAGCGGTTTCTATGGCAAACTTCTCGGCATAAGCCCAACCTTTTCGCTTAAGGATTATATAATTGATAAGATAAGATACAGCGAAAACCCATACTCCCTGGCTTTGGAAGCAGGAGATAAAAATACGGCTAAACATCTGGAAACAGCTGTTTGCCATGACCTGGACATGCTTAAGGAGGTTTTGGACAGGTTTGAAGAATTAACAGGGCAAATAATTGAAACACAGCTTCAGAACTATGAAAAATTAAGCTCGTGGGCTAAGAAAATAAATTCCGGAAACCTTTCGTCAAATTCGGATAAATTGAGTGAAAGCTTTAATAAGAGTATAAGATGGAGTTCATGCATAGCAGACCTTGAAAATCATTATTCAAGTATGGGGTGTGGAATTTTTGCCAGGTTCAATGCCTTAACGTGGGAAAACTGTATGGGAAAAAGCAGCCTTCGCGGCATTTCTCAGAGTGACCCGGTCAAATTGTCTGATTTGATAGGCTATCAGGAAGAGCGGTCGTCAGTAATTGAAAATACGCTTCAGTTACTTAACGGTTATCCTGCAAATAATGTTCTGCTTTACGGGGACAGAGGTACAGGAAAATCTTCCACCGTTAAGGCTATTTTGAATGAATACTCCAATGCCGGTTTGAGACTTATAGAACTGCCTAAAAAGCATCTGTCCGATTTTGCTGCGGTTTTGAATCTTCTGAGAAACAGAAAATTTCGTTTTATAATATTTGTGGACGACCTTGCATTTGAAGATAATGAAGAAGAGTACACCGCATTAAAAGCCATCCTGGAAGGCGGAGTGGAAAGCAAGCCTGAAAATGTAGTAATATATGCTACTTCCAACAGGCGCCACCTTGTCAAGGAAAAATTCAGTGACAGAAGCGGATTAAGCTCAGGCTCTGCAGATGATGAAGTACGCTCGGCCGATACGCTTCAGGAAAAGCTTTCACTTTCGGACAGGTTCGGGATAACCGCTGTTTTTTCCTCTCCCGACAAGGAGCATTATCTTAAAATCGTAGAAGGTATCATAGAAAAAAGAGGTTTGAAAGTAGATTCCGAATATTTGAAAAAAGAGGCTCTTAAATGGGAACTGTGGTATAACGGGCGTTCCCCCAGAACAGCCAGACAATTCGTAGATTGGCTGGAGGGGAAGGATAAAGGCAATTGACAGTTGAGAGTTGAGAGTTGGGAATTAGGGGTTAGGGGTTAGGAGTTTGGAGTTGGGAGTTCGGGTAAAACCCTATTATTCTGTAAATGTAGGGGCGAATTCCATATTCGCCCGTTCAGTAAGGCAAAATATATGTTAAATGTAAAAAGTCTCCCTCTTGAGGGGGATGTCAGCAAAGCTGACAGGAGGAGTACTCCTTCCGTCACTGCGTGACACCTCCATCAGGAGGGAGGCTTTATTGTTTGACATGTAGGGAACGGTGCCCCCGCCGTTCCGTTTAGGATAGATTCATAAGATGGGCGAATTCCATATTCGCCCGTTTGGTTAATGCCCCTTGTGGTTTCCTATTGATCCATAGGGGCGATCATTGATCGCCGGTTAGCTATCCCACGGTTTTTAAGAAACTCAACAAAAAAAACGCACTTATGTGCGCATTTTCTTTTAATTTCTATAGTTACGATCTTGATTCCCTTCTTATCTTACTGAAGGTTGTTACATACATTATAAATGCAAAGATTGTTGGAAGTAGTGCTATTCCTACAAAAATTCCGCTGTAGGGTTCTTTTAGGTTGAAAACTATAATAACCATAATAGCCAGATAAAAAACTACTGTGGCTAGTTTACCGTACCAGTTTGCAGACACTACGTGATGTTCCTTCTTGTACAGGGAAATACTGCCTATGCCCATAAATACTTCCTTAGCAACAACTATAAGTACTATAGGTATAGGTATGCGTTTAATGACAAAAGTCAGAATTGTAAGCGCAGTAATTTGCATAAGTTTGTCTGCAACAGGATCAGCAAGCTTCCCCCAGGAAGTAACCAGATTGAATTTTCTTGCTATGTAACCATCAAGGACATCTGTAAGACCACCAAGTAAAAATAGTATGACAGCTAATGTATAACTTTCTTTGAATAAAAAGAATCCGAAAATAGGTATAATTATAAATCTAATGACAGTCAGAGTATTTGGTATATTCACCGGCTCACCACCAGAACAAAGTTTTTATGAACAGTTTAACATAAATTCTCAATTTTGTACAAACAGAATTTTATAAAAATAATTTTTTACTTAAGTCAAGTTGCATTTTCTACAAGCTGATAAATCTCCGGTGCATGTTTTTTAATGTTTACAGGTTTTAAATCAGTTGTAGTCCAAACATGCAAAGTTTCACCCGAAGTAATCAATTCAGGCTCATTATTCCTATAAACCTCATAATAGAATCTTAATTTTAAAGGTGTCATTTCCTTGATTCTGGTTTTTACAGTTATTTCATCCTCATACTTTGAATATCCCTTGTAATTGCATTTTAATTCAATAAGAGGCAGCATGCTGCCTGATTCTTCTATTCTTGAGTAGGGCATTCCCATTTTTTTTATGAAATCCGTACGTCCGGCTTCAAACCATACCGGATAGTTCGAGTGATGTACAATTCCCATCTGATCTGTCTCTGCATATCTAACGATAAATTTTGTCTCTGAAACGAACATTCTGCCACTCCCATTATAAGTTGTAAAAAAATATTAAACCCGTGCGTATTTTTAACACGGGATATCCTCCATATAAAAAGAATTAATAACCTTTTTCAATTATTACACTATGAGCTTCCTCTACTTCCGCTTCCGGAACAAGAACCTCATAATAGTTATCGTTGTTTTCGTGGTTTTTGCTAATTGGCCTTAATTTTACAAGAATGCCTTCCTTGCTCAGCAGTTCCTGCAGCTTGGTGGCTATCTCTTTACTTTGCGCCATATAGACTACCGTCCACATAAAAACACGCCCCTTTGTTTTTATTCACCGGAATATATTTCCCCGTGTCTAGTCAGTATTTTCGCTTTCCCCCTGATCTTTATAGCAGAAGTATTCTCGGTAAACTGGGCTAATAAAACTTCTCCCTTATCGAGCTTTTCAGTATGGTGGAACTTTGTATCTCTTCCCCTGGTCAAACCGATTATATTAACACCGTTTTCTTCTGCACGTATCACAATATAATCGCCAAGAATCTTCTCCATTTCCCAATCCAATCAAAACCACCTCGACATAACTATATATTATTTATTTGCAAAAATCAATATTTTACTGTATAAGTTTTAATATGCAGTATTACCGGAGTTTTCAACACTTTCCACTATGGAAATCGAGGCACTTGTACCCAGTCTTGTAGCCCCCGCATTTATCATTTTCAGTGCCGTATCCAAATCCCTGATACCTCCGGCAGCTTTTACTCCCATTTCTTTCCCCACTGTGTTTCTGAAAAGAGCTACATCTTCAACTGTTGCACCGCCGCTTCCGAAACCGGTCGAGGTTTTTACAAAATGGGCTCCGGCCTGTTTTGCGATAATACAGCCTTTAACCTTTTCTTCATCAGTAAGGTAGCAGGTTTCCAGTATGACTTTTACCAATGCATTTCCTTTAACGGCATCAACCACTTCTTTTATATCCTTTTCCACAGCAATATAATTGCCAGATTTAAGTGATCCGATACCTATAACCATATCCACCTCACTTGCCCCATTACCGACCGCATCTTCAGCTTCAAAACCTTTTACTCTTGAAACAGCTGCGCCTAAAGGAAATCCTATTACAGTACATACCTTGATACCGGTTCCCCTCAGATAATTTGCAGCAATTTTAACAAAAACAGGATTTATACATACCGATGCAAAACCGTATTTTACTGCCTCATCGCAAAGCTTTATTATTTGATTTTCAGTAGCATCCGCCTTTAGGATAGTATGGTCCATCATAGAAGCAAGGGCTTTTCTGTCCAGTATGTTTAAAAAACCTGTATTTTCCGTATTGTTATTTAATTTGATTTCCTTCATATTAATTTATACCACCTTTACATTTTCATCGCCAAGCCTTGAAACCAGTTCAGCCAGTAGAACATTGTTGAGATTTACCAGGTATTTGCCTGTATCCATGGGCTTTTTACCGCCATCATAAATATATACCGGTATGTTTCCATTAAAAAATTCAAGCATTGCAGTCAGTGAATCAACAAATTCTTTGTCCTGGCTGTTGTGTACTCTCAAAAACAATTTAGGGCCTTTTGCCTCTTTTGCAGATGGTTCATTATACTTTCCTGATTCTGCTCTAAGAGGTTCTACCGAATCTGCAATTATTTTTGGAGCTTCCTCCTCCTTTACGCTTATTCTTCCGTTTATAAAAACCATATTTTCTTCCTGCAGCATACTTCCGTATTTTGTAAGTATTGCAGGAAAAACTATGATCTCCATGGTCCCGAACAGATCCTCAAGCTGTACAAATGCCATAAGACTATTGCTTTTTGTTGTCTTGGTTTTTACACCGGCAATAATTCCTCCTACTTTAACAGCCATGCCGTCCTGGAAATTTTTCTCCGTTTCCTGAATACTTTCGCCTTCTTCCGATTCCGATGCACCTATATCCTTGCTGAAAAAAGAAACTCTGCCATTAAGTATAGCTTCATACTCACTTAACGGATGCCCCGATATATATAAGCCCAGCATTTCCT
Organism: Bacillota bacterium; assembly: GCA_030705825.1. Taxonomy (GTDB): domain Bacteria; phylum Bacillota; class Clostridia; order Acetivibrionales; family JANLFN01; genus JAUZPR01. Next base: position 6,844 of record JAUZPR010000018.1, read on the forward strand.
TTTCCATCGAAAGGAGCATTTTAGGCGGATATTCTTTGATATCAGGATAATCCTCAGAAGTTATATTCATTTCCTTTTGAGGAGCAGAAAATTCAAAAATTGAAAGCTGTCCTTCCATATTCCTTTTTCTCGCAGCCTGAATTCCATCAATTACCTTCTCATATACAGCCATAAGCTTTGATCTGAAAACCTGCAATGAATCGAAAGCCCCGCATTTTATCAGGCTTTCTATACATCTTTTGTTTATATCCCTGCTGCCCGCCCTCTCTGCAAAATCCATGAAGCTTTTATAGCTTCCGTTTTTATTTTTTTCCTCTATTATGGAACGTACAGCGCTTTCTCCAACGTTTTTTACAGCAGCCATCCCAAATCTTATTTTTCCGTTAACCACTGTAAACCGGACATCACTCTCGTTAATGTCGGGAGGCAGCACTTCTATATTCATCTCCTTGCATTCATGTACATATTCCGATATTTTATCACTGCTCCCCAGAAAACTATTGAGTAGGGCCGCCATAAATTCAACCGGATAATAGTATTTAAGCCAGGCCGTCTGATATCCGACAACCGCATAAGCCGCGGCATGAGACTTGTTGAAAGCATAGCTTGCGAAATTCATCATTTCATCGAAAATTCTGTTTGCGACCTCAGAGCTTACACCATTTCTTACCGCTCCATTGACAACAATGTTGCCATCACTGTCTGTAATACCGTTAATAAAGTTCTGGCGTTCCTGCTCCATGACACTTACTTTCTTTTTTGACATTGCCCTTCTAACAAGATCGGAACGACCGTAGGAATATCCTGCAAGATCCCGTACTATCTGCATTACCTGTTCCTGATAAACTATACATCCATATGTCACATCCAATATGTTTTCAAGCAGCGGGTGGTCATATTTTATTCCAGCAGGGTTGTTTTTATTTTTTAAATACGTAGGTATCTGATCCATAGGACCTGGCCTGTATAATGCATTTCCGGCTATTATATCCTCAAGTGAAGAAGGCTGCAGTTCCTTTAAAAACTGCTTCATACCTGCACTTTCAAACTGGAATACTCCTTCGGTTTTACCCTCGCCCATCATCTTAAATACATTTGGGTCATTGGTATCCATGGTATCGAGGTTGATTTCAATGCCGTGATTCTTCCTTATGAGCCCAACGGCATCCCTTATTACCGTTAAAGTCCTTAATCCGAGAAAATCCATTTTGAGAAGGCCCAGTTCCTCTAAAATGCCCATTGTAAATTGAGTCGTAACACTGTCTTCATTCTTTTGCAGCGGTACGTATTCGGTTACCGGATCTTTTGAAATAACTACTCCTGCGGCATGGGTAGAGGCATGTCTTGGCATACCTTCAAGCAGCTTGGCCATATCAATAAGCTCAGCGGCCCTGGCGTCGGCGTTATAGAGCTTTTTCAACTCAGGATTAAGCTCCAGAGCCTTTTCTATATTCATACCTATCTGAAACGGTATCATTTTCGCAATAAGATCTACTTCATTGTACGGAATGTCAAGTGCTCTTCCGACATCCCTTATAGCCGCTCTTGCCGCCATGGTACCGAAGGTAATGATTTGAGCCACCCTGTCCTCGCCGTATTTTCTTACCACATAATCAATTACCTCCTGCCGTCTTTCATAGCAGAAGTCTATATCTATATCAGGCATACTTATTCTTTCAGGATTTAAGAATCTTTCGAACAGCAGACTATATTTCAGCGGGTTGATATTGGTAATGCCCAGGCAGTATGCGACAAGGCTTCCGGCAGCAGAACCTCTTCCCGGTCCTACCATTATTCCATTGTCTTTTGAATATTTGATAAAATCCCATACAATCAAAAAATAATCGACATAACCCATCTGTTTTATAACAGAGAGTTCATATTCCAATCTTTTGACCTTTTCTTCATCGGTATTGTCTTTAAACCTTTTTTCAAATCCTTCATAGCATAATTCTTTAAGGTATTCAAAAGGCTCCTTGTTTTCAGGTACATCATACTCAGGCAGGTGAAGCTTGCCGAATTCCAGTTCGACATTGCAGCGCCGGGCAATTTTTATTGTATTTTCAACCGCCTCAGGTATATTTTTAAATAATGCGCACATTTCCTCGGGCGATTTAACATAAACCTCATTTGTTGAAAACCTCATGCGGTTTTCATCGTTCATATTGGTTCCTGTCTGAATACAAAGCAGAATTTCATGGGCTTTGGCATCCTCACGCCTCAAATAATGGGCATCGTTTGTGGCAACCAGCGGAATTCCTGTATCCTTGCTTAATTTTATAAGTCCCTGATTGACCAGCTGCTGTTCTTCAATTCCGTTTATCTGCATTTCAAGGTAAAAGTTGTTCTGACCGAATATATTGTTATATCTTAAGGCAATTTTTTTAGCCCCTTCATAATCATTATTAAGAAGAGCCCTTGGCACATCGCCCGAAAGGCAGGCACTCAAAGCTATTATGCCCTCGCTGTATTTTTCGAGTATCTCCCAGTCTATACGGGGTTTATAATAAAATCCTTCGGTAAAACCGGCAGATACTATTTTCATCAGATTTTTATAGCCTCTGGCGTTTTCAGCCAGCAGTACGAGATGCCCCTGGTCGGAATCGATACCGGCCTGCTTGTCAAACCTTGTCCTGCGGGCTGTGTATACCTCGCATCCCAGTATGGGCTTTATATCGTTTTTAACGGCTTCCTTATAAAACTCTACTATACCGTACATAACACCATGGTCGGTTATGGCAATACTGTCCATACCAAACTCACAGGCTCGTTTTACAAGGTCTTTTATTCTGTTTGCGCCGTCCAGAAGACTATATTCGGTATGGACATGAAGGTGGACAAATTCCTGCAAATCGATTCTCCTTAGGTCAATTTTAATACATACAATTATATCATTTTAGAAATGTTGATGCTCTACTTTAGGCAGAAAAAATAGTATAAGCATTATAATCTTTTGTCTGAAATTGAGGAAATATTTGGTATTTAATCCCACATGTGTTATATTTAAGGCGATATGACAATATAAAGTTGAAATACGTTTCTAATCATAAAAGAGGTGTAATAGTTGAAACGTACTATATTTCCGCTTGTTTTATCCCTTTTGTTCTGTCTTCTGTTTTACGGATGCTCACAGGAAGTAATAGCGGTGGGTCCTAAAACCGAATTGACGGCAAGCAGTGAGAAAATCCTTAACGTTAGTCAAGCTTTAAACCTGTCCGTAAACTGTGATTATGCAAACATTGAATTCTATTCCTGGGACAAAAAAAACATAAAATTTGAAATTACAAAGTTTGTAAGAGGTTTACGCACTAATCAAAAGCTTAAAAATGAGCTTGATAATATCAAAACCGGCGTCGTACAGGATGGAGCAAATATATCGTTTACATCGGTCTGCAGCGGAAATATCAAGAGCCCGTCAGATACGGGAATAAATTTAATAGTATATTTGCCTAAAAAAATTGATGCTTTATATTACAAACTGGATACCGGTTCTGTAAAGTTCCATGATGATATAGCCTGCAAACAGCTTAAAGCCAATGTATCTGCTGTAAATACAGAAATAAAAGGTTTTAAAGGTGCAATAAATTTTACCGGTGACGCCGCTAACCTAAGAATAGAAAATGGCAGAATAGCAGGTAATTCCAGTGTTAAAATTAATATGGGAAACCTTTATGTCACAGCATCCTACAGTGAGGGCAGTAGTTATACCTTTGAAACAGAAATGGGCGTTATAGAATTGACAGCTCCCGAAGCCTCCCAAATCTCTTTTGAAACCCAGGGTAGCGTTGATATAAATGAATTTGCAGGTGCTTCTTACCCAACAGTAATCAAGGTAGTAAACTCCATGGGACGCATAACTATAAGGAAATCCTTTTTAAGTACATAATTAAGCTTCACGTTTTATATATTGCTAATGTACAAAACCCTATTTTTTTGTTTATTTCCGTGATAGAATAATTTACAAATATATGGATTAACTACCCGGGCGATAACGGAGAAAAGGTATGCGTTCTTTTATTGTTAATTATCAAGTAGAATGTCAAAAGTAAACCCTCGAAAAAACCCGGGATAAATTGGGATAGGCTTAGATAACCCGGGATTGTACGGGATAACTAGAAAAAACAAACATGTCAAAAAAACAAAATCACTTATAAAATTTCTTAAATACCACCAATGGTAAGAATCTCTAAGCATTGACGGTATTTTTTATTAACAAAATTATTATATCACATCTCACATTTTTTCAAATACTTAAAAAAGTTATAACAGTTTGTTACAAACGTTATTTCGTATCGAAATTCGTTATATAATTAACTTATGATTTCATTGAAAGCCTTATAAAACTATACATTACAAAAAATAACTTAATACGTAACAATCTGTTGCCGAGATAAGTTTAAGGAGTGATTTTTTATAAATAACCAATATTTAAAATGCAAAAGCGATGTGACAATTGAGGCGTTTTTAAAAAGCAATGTCACATTGCCCTATTTTCAACGGTTTCAGGTCTTTTATACCTTCCTAAAACCAAGAATAGCAATGTGACATCTTAATATGGGTTTCTTCTATAATTTATGTAATTTCAGAAATAACGTTATTTTTGCAACTAAGCCGCTGCAGATAACTATAAAATGATAGATAAATATATCATTTGAAGCATAAATTAAGCATTTTTTAATTTAGTAGCGGCTTCTTCTCCATGCATTGATATTGATGACTTTCCTTTCTTTTTAAGGCCTTCTGCAAGGCCATTTTTAATTTTCAATAAAATTCGTATCTCTTCCTGATCTTTTGTATCTAAATGTCTAAACATTCTAATTATTTCTTCCTCTTCAATGGTAGCAATTATGGTTTTTAAATTATTTTCGTTTACAGCATCCCAAATTATGTAATCTTCTTTGTTCTCCGCAACTATATTAGGCGGATGCATCTCTTTTTCATAATTATAATCTTTATCAATATTTTGAGTAGGGTTTATATGTTTAGTTGATATTTCAGTTCCAGTAAGAAGCCATTCCATTGAAACATCTAAAAGTGCAGATAATTTGTATAAGATGTATGTTTCAGGTATACGCCCTTTAATATAATTACCTATAGCATTTTGTGATAAATTTAGTTCTTTTGTTGCAAGAGAAGGACTATATCCAGCCTTATCTAGCGCATATTTTAATCTATTACCAAAGTTAATATCATTCATTTATATTTTTCCTTCCTAATATTCACACAATCATGAATAAAATTCACACGCATGTGCGAATAAACTATTAATTTATTGCCTTTACTCACACAATTGTGTTGACATCACACAAGCGTGTGGTATAATGAAAATGATAGATTAATACATCAACAATGTATTACATTTAACTGATAAATTCAATTCAAAACTGGTGTTCGGTTTTTGAAAAATCCTTTCGACTTAGTCAAATCAACTAAATGGTGCTCATGTCTTAGGAGGCACCAAGATGGGAAATAAAAATTTGCGGTTCTTGTTGGCACCCCCGCTTGTGCCATTGAAAACTAAATATGTTATTCGTACTAAGAAATTAAGCAAATTTCAATACCCACGCTTGTGTAACAATCAATCGAAGTAACAAAGTAAAGGGGTTGATATGATGAGGAAAAAAAACAAACGACGGCTACAGCCTCTAGGCAAAGTCATTAAAAAGAGACTTATAGAAATGGGTATGACCCAGAAGGAGCTTGCAAGCCAATCTGGTACCAGTGAAAAATACTTGAACTTAATTCTCTACGGAGAAAGGTCGGGAATAAAGTATATATCTATTTTTGAAGAAATTCTTGGTATAGAGCTTGAAAGTTATAAAAAATCAGCATAAGGAGGATATGTATGACAAAGGAAGTTCAGAAAGAAACGATGCTCCTTCAGGAATATAAAGAGGGTTTTTCCGAAATCCAAAAGCTTGTTGAAGGATTCGAAGCTATTCAGACAGACTCCCAATGTACATTTTTAACTGAGAGAAGTGAAATTTTAGATCAGCAGCTAAAGTTCATAGGTACTCAAAGATATGATGTTTTACTTGAAGTCAGGGAATTCCTTGCCAAAGCAAATAGTAAACTAAAGGCTATACTTGATACTGAAAAGTTTTTAAAAGGCCAGATGGAGGAATGTGACGAGTTTATCAAGATCATCGTTTCCCAAAACGGTAATGATGAGAGGGAAAAAGACAATGTATAACCAAATGAAAAAGGCTGAAAGAAAGGAGCAACCCACTGCCAGCAAACAGTATAAGCTCCTAATTCCAACCTTTAACAAATACTTACCTCTCTATTATAACACTTTTGATAATTAGCGAAAAGGAGGTAATAAGGTTGCCGGAAACATTTATCACTATAGAGCAAGCTGCTGAATTAGAAGGTATAAGCTATAACACCTTTATAGTTAGAAAAAATCGCAATCCTGAATTATATAAAACTAAAACGGAGCAATCCGAAGCCGGAGGAAAGGAAAGAATTCTTGTAGACCTTGCCTCTTTATCTAAAAAGGCTATGCGGACATATCAGATGAAACAGGAAATTCAAGTTAATCTGATAAAAGAGTTTGAATCCTCTGATGGTGACGATGATGAAGCCTGGTATGTTGGTGTTGAACTCAGCAAGTATATGGCAAAGCATAATGAGCAGTTTTATAAAAATGTTGAGTTCGCAAACCGGATCAAGGAATACCTCGACTATAGAGGTTTCGACAAAACACAATATACTGAACAATTTGCTGAAAGATTAGGAATGAGCGGTAGAAATTTCAGACGCAAAGTTGACAAGTATCTTGAAGGGTGTGCCTGGGCTATAGAAATGAATGAACATAGCGGTAAGAATTATGACTTCTATAAAATCCTTGCCTTATGCCCAAGACCCAGAGAAAAAAAGTATATTGCTTTAACGGATGAAATGAAGGTATTAATTGAAAACATCTGGTTTAATCCATCCTTTGCAGCCAACCACAGGAAACAGACACAGCTTTATATAGTATTTTGCAAGATCGCTGAAACCAAGGGATGGGTGCTGCTTCCAAGTTATCCGACAGTGAACCGGTATATCAATGAAATCTCCGGTAAATATGCAGGTGAGCGTTTCTTGGCAGATCAGGGAATGCGCGAGTTAAAACGTAAAATGATGATTAAGCGCAGAAGAAATACTGGAATGCTAAAGGTAATGGAGCTAGTACAAGGAGACGCACATACATTTGATTGTTGGGTGAAAGTAATAAGGCCCAATGGTCATATAACAGCTATAAAGCCGTACCTGGCTGCACTAATAGACACACGCAGCAGGTGTCTTGTAGGTTGGGCTGTTTGTGAAGTACCTTGTTCGGACGTTATAAAGCAAATGCTAATGCACATGATGTATCCCAAAAAGAATAATCCAATCGAAGGAGTCCCAAGAATAATCCTTATAGATAATGGTAAGGACTGGACGGCACAAACTCTGACAGGCCGAAACCGTAAGGAGAGGGTAAGCCTGGACGGTGAAATTAAAGGATTTTTCAAAAGTATAGGCATCGAGGATGATATGCGAAGCTTGCCATATCAAGCATGGACGAAAGCGCAGATTGAAAGGTTCTTTGGAACTCTTTGCTATAACTTTACCAATGAGTTTGATTCATATACAGGTACCTTGACTGGTTCAAAGACTATTGGAAAGATCAAAAAGGATATCAAAGGAATGCTTGAGAGGAATGAACTCCTTTCGATTGAAGAATTCGCAACACTCTTTGATAACTGGCTTAACGTAGTTTACCATAACAGAGTCCATAGTGGCCTTAAAGAGCAAAAAGAGAAAGACCCTCGGCCATTAAGCGTATTCCAGGATGCAGACAGATATTTTAAGGCTGCGCCTCCAATGGAATATACAAGAGTACTTCTTATGAAAGCTGAAGAGAGGATGGTTTATGCAACAGGCATAAAGATGGATAACGGTTACTACCATAACGAAGCTCTAGGCCGTTATATTGGTAAAAAGGTTGATATACGTTTCAGCCAGGATAATCCATCAATCTTACATGTTTATGATAAAGATGATGGTAGCAAATTATGTGAGGCATATCTTGAAAAAGGTCTTAACCCCTTAGCAGCACAAAATGATCCTGAACTTGCAGAACATATGCAGGTGCAGCACAGACAGCTTAGAGGAATCAGGGAAAACCTTCTTTATCTGCAGACATCATACGAAAACAGGCAACTCCCCCGAAAAGCTTCAAAGGCAGATAGAAAGGTCATATTGCCAGAATTAAAAGAGGAAGCACCAAAGATTGTCAGCATGGTTGATGACAAGCAGTATAAAGAAGAGGTTAAGAAACGTAAAGGTAAAGGTAGTGCAGACTGTAATGAGTTTTTTGACAGGCAGTTTGAGAAAGCAATGGCTAAATTAGGATAATGGAGGTAATTTTATGGAAACTGCAGTTGTATATAACTTTAAGCAAGATGTACAGGGTATAACAAGAGACTTTTTAAATAAAAACAGTATGTCAATAGAAGAACTCGCAAAGAAAATAGGTTTTTCAAGGCCAGCATTAACACAGTATTTATCAGGTAAGTATGCATCGAACCCGGCTAATATCGAAAAGGCAATCATAGAGTATCTTAAAGTTGAAGGATTTATTAACAACCAGAATGAAAAAGCTTTAACAACTTCCCCACAGAAGATAAGCTTCTTTCCCTCCAGGGATGCAAAGAATATCATTGCAATATGCCAATCATGCCAGGAATCACAGGGGCTTGGAATAATATCTGGTAAGTCGGGTTTTGGAAAAACACATGCTTTAAAACAGTACGCTAAGGCAGAACGTGTTTGCTACATATATTGTGATGATGCAATGGGCTGCAGAGACCTGATTGAAACAATCGAGGAAACACTTGGAATACCTCAAAAATATGGTTCCATATCAAAGCGTGTTAAGGGAATCAAGAAGTTCTTTAATGTCAACAAAGGTTATCTGCTGATCATTGATGAAGCCGACAAGCTCCTCAATAAGTTTACACAAAAGAAGATGGAAATATTAAGAACGATTTATGACCCCACGGATCGTGACTCAGATGAGCCGGATGTCGGGTTGGTTATTGCTGGTGAACCAAGGCTTGAATCTCTTATAAAGGCATATCTTCCGAGGTTTGCGAACAGGGCAGATTTTAATATCCGACTTGAAGGATTATCCCACAAAGAAGTTGAGAAGTACCTTGAACCATATAACTTCACAGATAATGCGCTTTCAGAAATGATGGCAAGAGCAACAAATAACCAAACAGGCTGCTTCAGGCTCTTAAATAAGACTTTAAGAAATATATTGAGGCTTCAGCCTGATACTTCTGAAGGAATTACCCTGGATATCATTAGCAAAGCAAGCAGCATGATGATGCTTTGATTGGAGGTACCCAGAATGTCAAATGCTGTTAAGTTGTATGACCATGAGCAGGAAGAACCAAGGGAGCAATTAAAAGCTGCAATGGAAAAGTACCACTTGTCACAGGTTGATATAGCAAGACAGCTTAACCTATCAATTTTGGTTGTAAAAAGCTATTTAGACAGTGGTACAGCACCCTATTATGTTGAAAAGTTAGTAAAAGAGTGGCTGGAATAAAATATTGGAGGTCGATTGAGTATGGATAATAAAATTTCTGAGTCAATTAATATTGTTGTAAACAGTCTGGCTGCAGGCGTAATTAAGAAAAGTGATGCAATAAATGCTCTTAGTAGTGCAATCAAAAATCGATGTCTAGGTTGTATTAAAGATTATTGTATGAATGGTATTACAGATGCTCTTGAGTTATATTCTGATACTTCAGAGATAGGTTCTGAGAGCAATACCGATTCTGAGTATCCTTTGGATTCAATAACATATTCAAATGCAACAATACTGTTTGCGAAAAAAGGTATGGTGTTTCAGTGCGAAAATGGGCATGTACTAGGGATTTACAAAAGTAATAATGAAATGGAGGTCGAAAGCTATGTTGAAAAGCAAAGAATTGCTTGTTTTTAGAAATTGGGATGAAGTAAACCAGGCACTTAAGGAGTTGGGAGATATCGACAGAAGGGTCACAAGGCTTGAGGCAGATATGAATAGCAAAATTAATGACATAAAGGCTGATTTTGAAAGGGATGCCACTCCCCTTATCAACAGAAAGGAGCAACTGGAGAAAAATGTACAAGCTTTTACTGAATGCTATCAGGAAGAGTTTGTCGCAAGTAAATCTAAAAAATTTTTATATGGTACAGTCGGGTTCCGCAAGACTTCAAATATTGTTGTCCGAAATGTCAAAGCTATTATTGAAGCTATAAAGCAGAATAAAATGGATGATTGCCTTATCATCACTGAAAAGATAAACAAAGAAGAACTTGAAAAATATGATGATAAGTCCCTGGAGAAGATAGGTGCCAAGAGAAACATCAAAGACAAGTTCTTTTATGAATTAAGTATAGAAAGGGTTGATGGCTAATGAAAAATACAAAGGATTCCAACACATCTCAAAGAGTCCTTAAGAGCATAGAGCCAGCTGAAGAAATAACCATAAATATCAGCCAAAAGGTTTCCGGCTCCAATTTGGGTAATGTAATAAAAGCACTTGATGATTTTAGGAAATGTTTTAATGAGACTGATGAATATTCGGTTCAAATCAAGGTAGATAAAGTAATTACACCTCAAAAAACTGAGTAATAGGATTAGTCATGGGTGGCATTGCCACCCTTTCTGTTAAAGGAGGTATAACTTATGCTTAAGGCTAATACTGTTAGAAAAGAAATCTCAAAGCCACAATTACGGCATATATACGCTATGAGCCATGAACTAGGACTGGACGATGATACCCTTCATGAAATGGTACACTCAATTACAGGCAGTCATCATATAAGCAGTCTTACTAATGATGAAGCAATTACAGTAATCGACAGGTTAAAAGGCAATATGAAAGGGTTTCGAAGATTTACAAAATCAAATAATGATACTGTAGTTAACAGGATCGGAATGGCAAACGAAGCTCAGATTAAAAAAATATACGCATTAATGTATGAATTAAAGAGTTATGATGAGCCAGGTTATCCATTAGTAACAATTAATAAAAGGCTTCGAGGTATACTAAAGAAATATAATAAGATTGATGATGTTCGTTTCCTCACTGCAACAGATGCATGGAAGGTAATCGAAGAGATCAAAAAGATGATTATTAGTGAAAAGCGAAAGCTAAAGAGGAAAGCGAGGGACGATAATGGCTGATATTACACAAATCATTGGACTGACTATTATATTTCTTGCAGTTGGAAATAGTATAAGGCTACTATTAAGGGCTAGCAAACGGATTTCCAGAACGAAAAATGCTGCGGACATATCAGGGCTGTTTAAGCTTCAAGTCATATGCAATTGGGTAATAGCCGGAATTGTTGCTCTTGCTATTTGGTAGGTAAAATTTTGTCAGGAGGTAACTATGACAAACGAAGATTGGAAGGAAGTTGATAAAAAATTACATTCATTTTATAACACTGTTAAGCTTAAATGTGATGGGTATGAAGTAAGTTTAGTATTGGAGCGTTTGAATCAATTTAAAAATGCTATAGTTGTATATATAAACGGTGCAATTAAAGGTGAATGGCTTTATTGTGAATGTGAGGAATCACGAAGGTTTTTTAGAAAGGTTACTAGGTCTGTATTATCCCCAAAGGAAAAGAAGGCTATAAGTAAAATATCTAAGAAACTCCAGAAAGAACTCGGATTAAATAATGAATATTCTTTTTATTGTACATACTGGACATCTTTTAGTTCTCTTAAAAAACAACTAATAAAACAAAACAGCAGCATTGAGCATATAATGTAAAATTTGGCTTTGCCTTAAGGGGTCGAAGATTAAACGGTTGCAGGGACGGGTGGACGTTTAAATATGCCTGAGGAAATCCGTGGCCGTAATAAGTGGGTGGGGTATTACCAAAGCCAATGGAAATACTAAAGTAAAAAGAGGTATTAATAATTATGGTTGAATGGACATGTCCCGATTGTAAAGGTAAAATGTATAGTTCATATGAAGCACAGGTTAAAAAAACAGTAAAATGTATTTACTGTGGAAAAGAATATGAAAATCCATTTTATCAGCATTCAAAGAAAAAGACACAACGAAATCATAATAATATAAACAGCCTTAACGGTTGACAAAGTCCGTAATTTAATGTATAAAGGGGGTATATATATGGCTGAAGAATATGATTGGTATGAGGAAATTGATCCTGATGAGCTTACAGAGCCATACAGGGAACTATCTGCAACCATTGGCCTAAAGAATACATTAAAACTTGCTGAGAAGTATCAAGGAATGGCTTTGTATTTACCCAAACTTGATGGCTTAATCCGCAGGTTAAGGGATGAAAAAATAAGAAAAGAGTTTAATGGAGGCAATTACAGAGAGCTTGCCATTAAATATAAGCTCACTGAGGTCTGGATCAGACAGATTGTCGATGATCATCCAGTTGAATCAAATCAGGTAACTCTTTTTGAAATTGCAAAGTAATTTCCTAAAGTACTTTATTCGAAAAACTTAACAGATATTAGTAAAATCCTAGTATAAACATACTAGGATTTTTTGTTCTGCCCAAACCTATAGAAAGCGAGGCCGTTTGATGAATAGTACAGCTTGGACATGGATACTTCAATTAGCCACAACAATTACAGTAGGTGTTATTGCCTTCTGGATGAAAGACTGGAAATCAAAAACGGAATCGCAAATAGCTAAAAACGAAACAGAAATTAAAAATGTAGAAAAAGCCCTCAACGATTTTAAAAATCAGATGCCCTATAATTATACTCTTCGTGAAGATTCTATAAGGTCTATGGCAAACTTGGAAAAGCGTCTCGAAAAAATGGACAGCAATTTTGAGGTAAAGTTTGAAAAAATCAACTCTAGTATGGAGAAAAAGTTGGACGACTTCTTTGAGATGTTCGGCAACAAAATTGACAAGATGGAAGAGCATCTGAATGAACACATTTTAAAAAAGGAGGGGTAAAAATGGATAAGTTAAAAGTAATTGAGGCTAAAAGATTAAGAGCATTGCTAATTAAGGCTTTATATGATGCATTCCCTGGAAGCATTCTTAAAGGTACGCTCAAAAGAGCATTCGTTGATAGTTATACTAACAATGAAGTTGACAAGGCTATTGAATACCTGAAGGACATACGCAAGCAATATATTGAAGTGACTGATACTGAAGAAGCCAACGATGATGATACGTTGATCAAGCTTACTGCCATAGGTAATGACCTAATGGAAGGTACCATTGATGACTTGGGAGTTGGTTTTTAATGGCGGCTGAAAGGGAGAGAACAAGGGTCTGTTCCAAGGTTGATGAGTTGCCGGAGGAAGCACGTACCAAGCTTGATCAGATGCTTGCAATGACTGGCGAAGATTATATGAAGTATCAGGAGATATCTGATGAGTTAAGTAAAATGGGATATGCCATCAGTAAATCTTCAATCGGAAGGTATGCCATAAAAAATAATTCGGCTATCAAAAGGCTTAAAGAAGCAAGAATCAGAACCGAGGCTCTTCTGGATGCCGTAAAGGATAATCAGGATATTCATGGAACCGAAATTGCAACAGCACTGTTTGTTGATCAGCTTGTACAAAGGATGGCTACTGCAGAAGATGATATTGAAAACCTTCCGATAGAAAAGGCTGCGAAGCTTATGATAGCTATTCAAAGAAGTGCTGTATATAAAGAAAAGTTTAAAATGCAATTTAACAAGGGCTATAAACAAGCTTTGTTGGAAGTAAAAGCTGAATTCATAAAGGAACTTAAGGAAAATGAACCTGAGCTGCTCACCAGGATCATCGAAGTAGCAACCAGACTTGAAAAAAGTATTGAACAGAAAGCTGCAGGTGATTAAATTGCTTGCCGAATGGTATGTACTTCATGTCAGGACTGGCGAAGAAACCAACGTCCGGGATTATATAAAAAGAGAAATTCCGCAGATCAAGGCTTTAGCCCCTCGGCGTGAAATGAAAGAACGCAAGGATGGAATATGGAGAACCAGAATTCGAACACTATTCCCCGGATATGTATTCATAAACAGTCTGATGACTGTAGATGAGTATTACAAGCTTAGTAATATAGGTGGGGTTATAAATATCTTAAAGGGTGCATCCTCCTCCCCGTCCCCTATCCCGGAAGAGGAGATGGAAATTATCTTGAGACTATCAAGAGATAATGATTTGGTTGGAATTACAGACCTTGTAATTGATGGTGATAATATCAAAGTTGTCACTGGCCCCCTGGAAGGTTACGAAGGACAAATACTTAAGGTTGACAGACACCGTCTGAGGGCGAGAGTAAAGTTTACACTGCTCGGACAGGAAAAATGTGTTGACCTTGGTATAAATGTAATAGAGAAAATAGGTTGAAGCTTTTACGTGCTTGATTCGTCGCAGGTAAAAGCTCAATGCGTTTATAAAGGTGAGTAAAGCAAGCCGCATTTACAAGAATGTGGATGGCGAAGCTCGCCTTTTTAGATTTGAATTTTCTCAAGCAAAATGTCAAAAACATGTTATTTTCCCCCTTTCTTTTGTGAGGTGGTATAGTTGAGTATTTTAAAAGAGATTGCTGGCATAAGCGGAACCATTGATGACTGTAAAAATCATGAAGCTTTGAAAAGTCTCACATTTGAGTATCTAAATAAAAATGTAGACCAGTATAAAAAAGAGCTTCTTAAAGACCTAAATAGGGGTGCTCCTTTAACTGGGGAAAAAGGAATAAGAAAAAAATTAGGTGCAGTCGACCTTGAGTATTTTGGGAAAGCATACTTCCCCCACTATTTTAATAGAGAAACTCCTGAATTTCACCGTGAATTAGATAACATATGGATGAATGGTGTTTTGAAAAGCAAGCTTCCAGTAGGCATTAATGAGGTAAAAATCATATCAAGATTACCTGGATGCAAAAGGGGTATTGCAGCTCCCAGAGGACATGCTAAAAGTACAAACTTAACATTCAAAGATACTATTCATGCGATAGTTTATCAATATAAACATTATCCAATGCTTATATCAGACTCTTCTGAACAAGCTGAATCGTTCCTTGAAAATATAAGAGTCGAGTTTGAGGAAAATCAGGCAATAAAAGATGACTTCGGTGATTTGCAGGGTAAAGTTTGGAGAAATGAAGTAATTATAACTTCTACAGATATCAAGGTTGAAGCTATAGGTTCCGGCAAAAAAATCAGAGGTAGAAAGCATAGAAACTGGAGGCCAGACCTTATTGTTCTTGATGATATTGAAAACGATGAAAATGTAAGGACTCCAGATCAAAGAAAGAAGCTTGAGAATTGGTTCTTGAAGGCCGTTTCAAAAGCAGGTGATGATTATACTGATATTATGTATATAGGTACATTGCTCCACTATGATAGTTTGCTGGCGAAGGTATTAAGGAACCCGGGATATAAGTGTGTAAAATATAAAGCTGTCCTTTCTTTTGCAACTAATAAAGAATACTGGGACAGGTGGGAAAGAATATATACCGACCTATCCAATGAAAATCATGAGATTGATGCACAGAACTTCTTTGTAGAAAACAAAAACGAAATGTTGCAAGGTACAGAGGTATTATGGGAAGCAAAGCTTTCTTACTATGACTTAATGGTCATGAAAGTTACTGAAGGTGATGCAGCTTTTAATTCTGAGGAGCAGAACGAGCCTATAAATCCTGAAGATTGTTTGTTTAATGAAGAATGGTTTGATTACTTCAATGAAGCTGAAATTGATTTCAAGGATAAGGCATTTAAGTTCTTTGGTTTTGTTGATCCATCCCTTGGTAAAAGTAAAAAGAGCGACTATTCGGCAATCATAACAATTGCCAAACATATTAAGACAGGCTATATGTATGTAATAGACGCTGATATTCAAAGAAGGCATCCTGATAAAATAATTGAGGATATTCTCGAAAAAGAGAAATGGCTTAGAACCGACTATAAACATGGGTACACAAGGTTTGGTGCCGAGACCAATCAATTCCAATGGTTCTTAAAAGAGGAATTGGCTAAGGCAAGTGCAAAAGCCGGGTTATATCTTCCAATTCAAGAAGTTAATCAAACTTCAGATAAAACTTTGAAGATCCAAACTCTTCAGCCAGATATTAAGAATAAATATATCAAATTTAATCCCAGACACAAGCTTTTGCTTGAACAATTAAAGTATTTCCCAATGGCTGATCATGATGATGGCCCGGATGCACTTGAAGGATGCAGAACCATTGCTAAAAAAGATAAGAAAAATAAAGCCACTAATAAACCTACTGGCTGGTAAGGAGGAAATAAAATGCTTTATGATTTATTATTTTTAAATATCGGGATGCCCTGGCCTCCACCCAGTGAAGCTGACAGGCTTAAAAAGTATCAGGAAAATAAAGCACTTTATAAGGGAAAACATAATGATGTTTTTAGAGATTGGGTACGGCTGCTGCGTGACGATCAGAAAGCTACCCTTGAAATTATCCTTAATTGGCATAAAAGGTTATCCAAGCTCTGGGCCGACCTTCTACTTTCTGAACCACCGAATATAACAAGTTCAACTTCAAAAGAAGATCAGGTTGAGGTTGACTCAATCATTGATGACAATAACCTAATAAATACCCTTTATGAAGTGGTTATTGATATCAGCAGATATGGTGATGGACTCTTAAATATATATTCTGATGGTAAGAAAGGCCATGTTGGTTCCAGTCAGCCGGGAATTTGGTTCCCGGTAGTGGATAGAGACAACATTAAGAATGTTCTTTACCATGTGCTTGCCTGGACTTATATAGAGGGAAAAGACAGCAATAAAAAAACATATTTAAAAGTCCAGATACATGAGAAAGGTAAGATTACAAAAAAGCTCTTCTCAATCAACGATAACAAAAAGATATCCCTTCAGGTTAATGCTGATGAGGTTATAAATACAGGTATTGATGACTTTCTGGTAATACCCGTTAACAATGTAGTCACATCTGATGATATATATGGCGATGATGACTATACCGACCTGGACAGCATTATTCAGGAAATGGAAATACGTATAAGCCAGATCAGCAGGATACTCGATAAGCATAGTGACCCTAATATGTATGGTGATGAAAACGCTCTGGATGAAGACCCTGATACTGGCAAAGTTACATTTAAAGGCGGCGGAAAGTTTTTCCCAGTTTCTGAAGGAGGAACTGCACCGGGTTATGTAGTTTGGGATGCACAGCTAGAAGCCAACTGGAAAGAACTTGAGTTTTTACTTTCGCAGCTTTATATCATATCTGAGACCTCTGCTGCATGCTTCGGTGAATTGAAACAAGGATTGGCTGAAAGTGGTGCGGCTCTCAAAAGACTTATGATGGCTCCACTGGCAAAGACACAGCGAATAAGAATGCGCATTGATCCTGCAGCAAAAAAAGCCATACGCCTTTGCAGTAAGTTTAACGGTAACAATGACCTCTCTAAAAAGCCAATTAATATTTTGTGGCAGGATGGGATACCAAAGGATGACCGGGAGGAAGCCGATATTATGGCTATTCGTACAGGTTCGACAGGCGGTGCCAGGACAATAAGTGTCCATAATGCTATAAAAAGGCTTGATAATAAAACAGATGAGGAAGTTGCTGCAGAAATGGAGAAAATTGCTGAAGACGAAATGGCAGCTTCTCTAATGACTACTCCCCCATACTCAGGTAATGAGGCTTAAGAAAGTGTGGTGTATATAATATGTCAAATAAGTCTTTGCAAGAAATTCAGGCATTAATTAATATATATCAAAAGGCAAAGCAAGGACTTATACGCACCATTGCCGAGAAGGAAGCTCGTGGAAATGTCACCTGGTATAAAAGGTCTCTTCTGGATCAGGTTGAACGGCAATTAAAACACTTAAGCGAACAGTCGGAAAAATGGATTAAGGAGACGTTACCTTTTGTATATCAGGAAAGTATTAATAATGTTAATTCAATACTTATGAAGTCCGGGTTTAAAGTAGATATTAACAAAGCAAGTTTTGCTAAACTACATACCAAGGCAATAGATTCATTAATACTTGATACCTTGGATGACTTGTCTGAGGCTAATAAATATGCAGGTGATCAGATAAAACATATTGTAAATGATGCTGTGGCTCAGAAGCTCGCCCAGGGACAAACAGTCAAGGAATGTAAAAAGGCTATCATAAGTGAGCTGATGGAAAAAGGCATTGATGGCGTCGAAAGTAAAAACGGACGCATGATGTCCCTGGATGCATACGCATCAACAGTTGCCAGAAGCCGGACTCGTGAAGCAACCAATACAGCAATGATAAATCAACTCACAGCATTGGGGAGGGATTTGGTTAAGGTAAGCAGTCATAATTCCAGTTGCCCGATTTGTGCAGCCTATGAAGGAAGGGTTTTCAGCATATCTGGAAAAGATACCAGGTATCCCCCACTTTCGGTTGCGTTTAGTGGTATATATGCAAATATACATCCTAACTGCAGCCATGTATTGTTACCATATATTGAGGAACTGGCAGACGATCCTGAAGCCGATAGAATAAATTCCAACTTACCATTTTCTATAGACCCAAGAAGCCGGAAAGAAGTTGACATATATAATGAGGTTCGGAAGAAAAAGCAAAGACTCCGTGAGGATCGCAGACAATGGGAACGTTATACACTTGCTTTCCCGGATGATACACCAAAAACATTCCAGACTTTTTGTTCTATGAAAAGGTCAAACAATAGTAAATGGCAGAAGCTTCAGCAACAATATAAGGATTATATTAAGGATTCTGATAGTTAATTTTAAAAAGGCCGATTTAAGACTTTTACATACTTATTTGAATAATTCCACGCAAATCAAAAAACTACCCCGTTATAACGCGTTATAACGGCCTTGTGGTTGAAGATAATTAAAAGGTTGTGCATGCAATTTTAGCGCAGTCTTTTTTATTATACCCATAAACAAAAACTTTATACTGCCGGAAGGCAAAAAAAACAGGAGGCAAATATGGACATTCTTGAATTTCTAAAAAAGAATGCTGATGCATTTGCAAACATACCTAACGCTGCAGAGGTTGTTGGCAATGTTGTGGCAAAAATGCAGGAACTTGGGTTTAATGCACTGGCTAACAGTACAAAAGACCCTTTATATGTTCCGAAGGATCAGTTTGACCAGGTAAGTATCCAGTCCAAGGAGCTCGGTAAACAGCTTGATGAATTGAAAAAGGCTGCCAAAGGTAACGATGAGCTCATAAAGACGATTGATGAGCTTCAGGGCAAAAACAAGGATTGGGAAACAAAATACAAAGATGGCATGTTATTAAACACAATAAAATTAGCTGCAGCAAAAGCAAATGCCAAGGATGCCGAAGATATCCTTTCCCTCGTTGACCGCAACAAGCTTGTTCTTAAGGATGACAATACGGTTGAGGGCCTGGATGATCAGATTAAGACCCTGAAGGAATCAAAAGGTTACCTGTTTGGAGAAGGTGTCAAGGTCGATGGCGCAAATCCGGGAGGCAACGGAACACAGACAGAGGCTACAAAGGTTGAAGCTGATTTCTCTGCAGGATTAAAAGGATATTAAATTAAAGGAGGATAAACAAATATGCCTAACACAATAGCTTATGCTGCTGTTTTTCAGCAGCAATTAGACCAGCAAATGCTTGCATTATTGACATCTGGGTGGATGGAAGTTAATTCAGCAATGGTCAAGTACAATGGCGGTAATACAGTCAAAATACCAAAGATAGTAATTCAGGGGCTTGGAGATTATGACAGGTCTGATGGTTTTAAAGGCGGATCTGTTACACTGAGTTGGGAAGATCAAACATTTACACAGGATAGAGCAAGGTCTTTCACTCTTGACTCTCAGGATGTCGATGAAAGTAACTTTTCACTGTCTGCAGGAATGGTTATGGGTGAATTTCAGCGTACTAAGGTTGCACCGGAAATTGATGCATACAGATATAGCAAGATTGCAACCATTGCTATTGCTGCAAACAAAGCTGAAGGCGGTTATACGGCAGCAACTGCAACTATCCTTGCTAAGCTGAAAGCTCATATTGCACTTGTGCAGGATATCATCGGAGAAAATGAACCTTTAGTTATTACTCTGTCCACTCCGGTTGCAGCTATACTTGATCAGGCGGATAAAATAGAGAAATTTACAAGCACTATGGAGCTGAAGATTGGGGAAGCTTCCACTAAGGTTAAGTCAATCGACAGTATTCCCCTGATAAAGGTACCATCGGCAAGAATGAAAACAGCTTACACATTCTATGATGGTGAAACAGAGGGCCAGGAAGATGGAGGTTTTGTCCCTGCAGCGGGAGCAAAGAAAATAAATTGGATTATATCAGCAAGAAAATCTGCTATCGGTGTAACCAAAGCTGAAAAGCCCAGGATTTTTGATCCTGATACAAACCAAAAAGCAGATGCCTGGAAGATTGACTACAGAAGATATCATGATCTCTTCATCCCAGACAATGCAAAAGATGGCTTGTATGTCTGTGTCGAAGAAGCACTTGAATAAGGAGGTAGCCTATGTTCACATTAAAGAAATTAAATGTTGTGAAGGTAGTTAACACTGAATCCAAACGGGATGAATTACTTTCAAAAGGGTTTACTCTTGTTACAGATCAGAAAGCAGACTTGACGTCAAGTTCAGAAAAACCTCTTGATAAGATGACTGTCGATGAGCTGAAGGAATATGCTGCTAAAAAATCAATTGACATATCAGGAGCTGCAAAGAAGGATGAAATCCTTGCAAAAATAAAGGAAGCTGCTCAGGGGACTAATTAGTCTCCTGAGTAGTTTAAAAGAGGTGTTAATATGGCGTCAATTGTAATTGGTGTTAATTCATACATAAGCCTTAAGGATGCAAATGCATATTTCTCTGAAAGGCTGTATTCTGATGCATGGACTGCGGCAAATGATGATACAAAAACGCAAGCGCTCATTATGTCTGCGAGAAAGCTTGACGGTCTGCCGCTGAAAGGTAATAAAGTTCATAACGACCAAGCCCTCGCCTTTCCAAGATATGAATATAGGCCAATAAGGTGCAATGATGATGACATATTACCAGGGCAGCGCAGATATGAAATCACTGATAGGATCAAGCAAGCCCAATGCGAAGAGGCACTTGCATTATTAAAGGGTATACCGAAACGCTTGGAGCTGCAGCAGCAAAATGTGCAGCAGTTCACAATCGGGAATCTTTCTGAAACATTCCGGCCAGGCAAAATAAAGCTCATATCACCTGAAGCCAGGGAGCTTATGCGTCCGTATATGGTTGGGAGTGTGAGGATAATATGATTGCAGACTATTGTAATCAGTATGCTGTATGGAAGTGCAAGATCGGTACCAATGAATACGGTGAAGCAGAATATGCAGAACCAGTTAGCATTAAATGCAGAAAAGAACAAAAGACAAGGCTTATATTAAACTCCAAAGGTGAACAGGTGCTATCAGATACAAGGCTCTATACAGTAACACCAATAAAGGTTGATGATCTGATTGATGATCGGATCGTAATTTCAGTGCTGGATTTACCTGACCTTGAAGGAAAAATAGAAGGTTATGAGGTGTCCTTATGAGTGTTGAGCTTAAAATCGATGGCTTGAGCAAAGTTACAAAAGAGCTAAACAGCCGCTTAAGTAGGGTAAAAAATATGACAGCAAGCGGCATGAACGACGTGGTGCTTGATTGCCTTGGAAAATCAGTAAATCGAGCTCCTGTCGATTTGGGTGATTTGCGTGGCAGCGGTTATGCAAGTATAAACAATGTTACTGTTGCAAAAGGCAGTAGCGATGGTAGCGTATCAAGCAGTCCCGGAGGAGCTGTATCGGGAAACAAGATTGAAGGTATCGTCGGTTTTAATGAACCTTATGCTTTGGTTCAGCATGAACGCCTTGATTATGACCATCCTAAGGGTGGCGAAGCAAAGTATCTTGAAAAGACGCTTTCTGAGAATACAGAAAAGTATATTAATCACCTTTCGGAAGGCGTTAAAAAAGCAATTACTTAGGTGGTGCAATTATGGCAGATTTATTAAAGGATATCGGCAGTTATCTTATATCAAAAGGTATTTATACCGGATTGGCAAAGGATGTGTTCATAGACTCCAGGCCGGATTTACCTGATAAAGCATGTTGTATTTTTGAATATCAGGGGTCTCCTACTACCCCATTATCCGGTGAGAGTCTTGAACGCAGGGTACAGATTCTTACCAGGGATTCATCAAGTGCTGCAGCCAAATCAAAAGCATGGGAGATATTTAACCTGCTTGACAAGGCAGATGATCCTGAAGACGTAATTGATTTATCAGAAACAAGGTATGGCATATTCAGCGCGTTGCAACCTCCATTCAAACTAGAAATTGATGGTAAGCAACGTTCTGTTTATGTATGCAACTATAGTGTTATATCCACAAGAGACTAAAAAAAAGGAGGTCTTAATAATGGGAAGAATAGGTGCAAGCGACTTTACTGTTGCAAAAATGTTAACAGATGATGAAAATGGAGTTACTTATGATAAACCTGTAGCCCTTAGAAAACGCTTAATGAAAATAGACTATGAGCCATCTACCGGAAGGGCGAACCAGGAGGCTGATGATCAAATTGTTGAAACTATGACTGCCAGAGGCGAAACAAAAGTAAGTGTTAACCTTACAGAACTAACGCTTTCTGAAAAGGCTTTACTTTTAGGGCAAACAATAGAAAACGGTGTACGTATTGCAGGTAAAGATGATATTCCACCATATTTCGCTGTTATGTTCAGGTCATTAAAAAGTAATAGGAAATACAGGTATGTAAAGCTTTTTAAGGTTCAGTTCTCGGAAATGAAAGAATCCGCAGAAACCAAAAAGCAGACACCTGTATTTCAAAATGCCACACTTGAAGGAATAGGCATCCAACGTTTATTCGATGGTAAAGATATTGCTGAAGCTGATGCTGATGAACCGACATTCACTCAAAGTATTGGTGCTAATTGGTTCAATTCTGGAGATGTTGTTTTTGATACCCAGGCTCCGGTTATATCTGACACTTCCCCTGCTAACAATGCCACAGATATAGCTGTTGACACCAAGCAGTTTTCATGGGTATTTTCAAAGGCTATACTTCCAGCCAGTGTCATTAAATCAAATTTCTTTGTAATTAAGGATTCAGATGGTTCACTGGTTGAAGGTACTTTAACACAGTCTGAAGATAAAAAGACGGTTATCTTCACCGCTGCTGCCAATTTCACTGCAGCCACAATATACAGGGCTATTGCCACCGCAGATATCAAGGATACTTCGTATAACTCATTGGCTGCCAATGATATCAGGAAATTCACTACAGAGTAGAAGCAACATGAAAATTGTAAATAACAAATATATCAAGAGGAGGGGGATTCCCTCCTGCTTGATTTTGTATGGAGGACTTTAAAATGGATAATTCACTCGGATATATTAAAAAGTCTGGAATAAAAGTAAAGCTTGCCGATGGCAAAACACATGAAATTAAGTATGATATGAATGCTCTTGAATACCTCCAGGAATGCTTCGGAGATATAAAAGAACTGTATGATATTGACCTGGAGGATATTAAAAATATCAAAATCTTCTTAAGAGCCGGGTTACTGCATGAATTCCCGGAAAATGAAGCTCCTTCCCTATTCGAAATCGGAAAATTAGTAATCTTAATGACTATTGACATAGATGGTGAAATAATTACGTACGATCTTAATTCCTTTGAATATTTGTCTGAAGCTTTCGGGGTACCAATGAAAGATATAATGAATGTTGACTTAAGAAGCTCCAAAAAGGCAAAGACTTTTTTACGTGCCGGCATATTGCATAATTATCCTGAAGGTCAGGCCCCCTCCCTATTCGATGTTGGGAAGATGTTTGATATAGAAACCTTTGCAGACTTTAACACTATATTGAAACGTGCAAAATTAATGATGCCTTCCGAAGACATTGAAAAGTCTGTTACAGAGGCATTACTTAAATCCCTGCCGGACAGGGATGATATTGATTCTTTGGACGAAAAAAAAACGATGTAGATGATGATCCTGACAATGAATTTAATTACCGGAGGCTGTACTATTTATGGACAATAGAATTGGGGCAGCCTGAAGAACGGTTTTGGAATAGTACATTAAGGCAGATTTATCTTTTGCTTGATGAACATAAACGTGCTAAAACACCTCCTGAAGAACAAGAGGTATATATAGACCAGATATAAAGAAGGTGAAGGTCAATGACAGTTGGAGAACTTCTGGTAAAAATAAGTGGCGATGCTTCTGGCTTGAATAAGGAAGTAAAAGACTCAACAAATACTCTTGAAGCGTTTAACAGTAAAGTTAATTCAATAACAGGTTTATTAAAAGGAGCTTTTGCCATATATGGAGGTAAAAAGCTCTTTGATTTTACTGTTGGAAGTAATGCTGAATTTGAACAATATACAACTTCATTTGAAGTGCTCCTTGGAAGTGCAGACCGGGCAAAGGAGCATATGCAATATTTATTTGACTTTGCCGCTAAAACACCTTTTCAGCTTCCAGAGATAGTTGAGGCATCCAAATTACTTGAGACCTTCGGCCTTGACACTAAAAAGTATCTTACCCAGGCCGGAAATGCTGCAAGTGCTTTTAATGTACCTATTTCACAAGTAGCCGATGCTATTGGAAGACTTGCTGCAGGACAAACTGGTGAAGCTCTTGAGCAGCTCCGCAGACTTGGTGTAAGTATGAAACAACTCAAGGATCAGGGTATTGAGTTTGACAAAGGCGGCCAGCTCGTATCATCCATATCCAAAACCCTTGATGCAGTAATGAGTACCTTTGATACCAAATATAAAGGTATGATGGATAAACAATCACAGACATTCAATGGCCAGATGTCAACAATACTTGATAATATATCTGCTTTTGGAAGACAAATTGGTAGTAAAGTTTTTGATTTATTAAAAGATAAGCAATCAGAGTTTATGGCTACATGGGATAGATGGAGCAAGGATGGAACTCTTGATAAAATTGCATCTGGTCTTAGTGATGCTCTTATTTTTGTTGTAAATTTACTTACTTCAGCCGTTGAAATAATGGCTAAGTATGGAAAGGAAATCGTTGGAGTTGTAAGTGGAATAGTCGCACTAAGCGCAGCCTTAAGAGTTGCGGCAACAGCTCAAGCTGCCTTTAATATTGCAGCGTCGGCTAATCCAATTATAGCAATTGCTGCAGGTATAACAGGATTGATTGGTGGTATTATAGGTTATACAGCTATTTCCAAAGCAGCACAGCAGCAGTCGGCAGCGACTGACAAAGCTATGCAGGAGGAAGTCGATGAGACTAATAAGCTCCTTAACCAATATGATCAATTGGCACTTAAAGCCAATAAAACCACGGAAGAAAAAACACAATTACATGACATAGAAAAACGTCTCGCCGAATTGTATCCCTCGACAGTAGATGGAATTGACAAGCAGAATGAAAAATATACCACTCAGATTGATTTGGTGAAAAAGCTTAATAATGAGAAGCAAAAACAAGTAGATATTGATACCGAAGTCGCAGCATCCAAGGCAAGCGGTGAAATTCCTGAATTGCAGAAACAAATCAAGGATTATGAAAAAGAGCGTCAGGAAATTGAGAAAGTCCGGGATGAAGTAAAAGCTTATGTAGACAAAAACGAGGCACTATACACTACAATATCTGAAATGGTTGCTACAGGAAAAGTCGGGAGTAATCCTGAGTTTCTTAGCCTATCAAAGCAAATATTTGATATGGGCTTTCCGACTGTTGAAGGTTTTATATCCCATGTCCAGGGCAAAATTGAACAATGGGAAGATCTCAATGGTGATTTGAAAACTCTTGATGAAAAGGTTGCTACAACAAAATCAAAGATAAGTGAATATGGTGAAGCCATACTAAACATGGCTTTGTCAAAGTATAAAGACCTTGATACAGATGGATATATAAAGCAGATGAAGCAATGGATTATTGATATGCAAAATGGCGTATTAACATTGCAGCAGCTTCAGGACAAAATTGATGGGTTAAATAAAAAAGCATATATATCATCTGCCGTTCCGTCCCAGTATTATGACTATATTGCTAATGCGATGAGCGGGT
Source organism: Bacillota bacterium (assembly GCA_030705825.1). Taxonomy (GTDB): domain Bacteria; phylum Bacillota; class Clostridia; order Acetivibrionales; family JANLFN01; genus JAUZPR01. Next base: position 32,923 of record JAUZPR010000018.1, read on the forward strand.
CTAATCAGGAAACTGAAACGGATGATAAAAATTATGATCAGCCGGATGATACACCCAGGACATCTACATCACAGAGTTATTCGAATGAACCTCTTCAGAATGCCCTTAAACAGTTAGAGCATAAGAAAAATATGGATCAGTTATCCCTGCAGGAGGAGTTAGATTATCTTAATAAGATCAAAAATCTGTATGTTAAAAATGCAGATGAACGTATGGATTTGGAAGAACGTATTTATTCAGTTGAAAAAGCCATAAAGGATAAAAAACTCCAGGATTCTGTCAATTGGATCGCTGAACAAAAGGCCCTTGGCAAACTTTCAGCCGATGATGAAATTGCCGCCTGGACTCGTGTATATGATAACCAGAAAGATAATATCGAAGCGGTTAAAGAAGCCACTCAGAACCTCTATCGTCTTAAAAAGGAGTTGTCTGATAAGGAAGTTACGGACACAAAAAATAACCTTGATAAGATGATCAGCGACTATATAGACAAAAAGAGTAAGCAATATGACTGGGAAGAGGAGCAGGAAGATAAAAGGCTGAATGATAAGCTTGATGCCATTGAAAAAGAGTATCAGGAAATAGATGACCAGGAGGCAGCTTCTAACAGAGCTGATGAACGGGCTGACGCAGAAGATATTATCAGTAGATATGCGGGTGCTGCCACTCCTGAAGGTCAAAAAATCTTGAAGGATGCCCAGGACAAAATAAAGCAGCTTAATCAGGAAGATGCAAAGGCTGCGCGTGAAAAGGAAAAAGAAGACCGTATTGCTGCAGTACAACAGGAAATTGAAGATAATAAAAATAAATACAAGCAGCTCCGAGCAGACCTTGAGGTTGAACAACAACAAATGGAAGATGCAGCTCAGAAGTTTGCCGAGGAAAGTGTATCCACGCTATCAGATGCCGATTCAAGATTGAAAGAAGCTATGACTAACGCTACAAAGTCCTTTAATGACAGTCAGACCAACTTCATGAATGAAGGACTAAAGAAACTTCGTACTTTCGTGGACAACTATAAAAAGATTGCTGCGGAACTTTCAATGCCTGATTCATCAAATAATCCTTCTACACCTGGATCAAGCGGAGGAAATTCAAATATAACCATTAATGACTACGGTGACAAAAACCTTTATGGTATTGATGATGTTGACGATTATGGCAATCAGCTTTTTTCCACAGCTAAAGATGCATCCAGATCTTCAGGGGGGAATTTAGGATGATAAAAAGCTTTACTTTTAACAATAAACATTCCTTCAGGGATTTTGGAATTGTCTCAAAAAGTAAAAACCGTCCTGTTTCACCAGAACCCAAAACGGTTTATGAGGAGCTTCCTGGTATGGATGGTGATTATGATTTTTCCGAGGCTAATCCTGATGGTAGAGTGAAATATAAAGCAAGACCGATTGACCTTGAATGTTCGTTCCTGCAACGAAATATGACTTATCTTCGAATTAGAGCACATGAGATTGCAGCCTGGCTTGACTGCGGTGAAATGCCTCTAATATTTGATGATGAAACGGCAGCTTATTACCTTGCTAGGAATTCCAACAAACTTGATCTTGAAACTCAGATAGCAAGGTTCGGAAGGTTTACATTAAGCTTTAAATGCAGACCGTTTGCTTTTAGTGTAGTAAATTCAAATGAGCAGATTAAATTCGGTCAAGGGCTTATCTGTGGGTATGGATATAGGTTGGATATGGTACCAACTATATATCCTATTTCAGGCCCAACAGTTTTAAATGTTTATAATCCCGGAAGATATGTAAAACCTATTATCCATATAAATGGTTCCTGTACCACTCTGACAATTACATCAGGATCGAAGTCTCTAAGTTATAATAAGCCGTTAGTTAATAGCGAGCTTATTATTGACTGCAGTAATCCTATGGCAAGTATTAATGGAATTAATGTAAATAATGATTTGTCCGGCGAATATATAGAATTCGGTAATGGTGATAATGCTCTGCAGATAAGCGGCACAGGTCTTAATTTTACTTTAACACTTGATTTCAGATATCTATATTTATAAAGAGGTGATCAAAATGAGAACTCCAAGAGAAATACCAATTTATCCTGTAGGTATAAACCTAGACCTATCCTTCCCTGATAATGTTAATAAATCCCTTGAGGCGTTTCGGGATGCTATTTACTCTAACGCTTTAAATTATTTCATGGATTATGACAAGAATAAGACTTACAGCTATAATTCAATGGTTAAATGGCAGGGCCGTTTATATCTGTATATTAATAATCAACCTAGCTCAGGGCATGGGCCGGATGACATTAATTATTGGGATATGATAGCCGATAGAGGCCAGAGCTTTGAATGGAAGGAAGATTATAGCGAAGACGAAGAATATAGTGTACTGAATTTGGTGCGTTATGCTGACGGAAATATCTATTTTAGCATTACTGATAACAATAAGGGAAACTTACCGACTGATCCGAGCAACTGGGCATTGCTTTCAAGGAAAGGTGATGTTGGAGTACAAGGCATTCAGGGCGTCCAAGGTGAGCAGGGTATCCAGGGGCCAGTTGGCCCAAAGGGCATTAACTGGAAAGATGACTATAACTCGGATACTGACTATGTTGTGGATGATGGTGTATATTATCAAGGATCGTCATATCGGAATATAGTACCTTGTAAAAATATTGCTCCTTCTGATACAGTACACTGGAAACCTGTAGCCAAAAAGGGATCGGATGGTACGGGTTCCGGTGACATGAGTAAGTCCGTTTATGATACAGATAATGATGGAGTTGTGGACGATTCCGAAAGACTTGGCGGCCACGATCCAAGTTATTATACACTTAAAACTGATCATGACTCACTTGCTGGGTCAGTTAATACTCTTACACAATCTGTTAATGCACATATGGCAGATTATGTTCGTCAACCTGCATTTGGTCAGACAACAGGTGGAACAGGCACGCCGAACGCCTATGTATTTGCTTCAAATCCTGCATTGCCAGCACTTGTAGACGGTGTATCTGCTTATCTTGATATAAATGTTGCAA
>JAUZPR010000180.1 GCA_030705825.1 Bacillota bacterium
AAAGGCTTGGAGGTTATATACTCCGCTCCAAACACGTCGGCGCTCTGCCTGTCGCTGTCTTCGGGAGCAAATACACCTGCCGAAACAGAATAACCTTCTTCCGACAGCTGTCTTATTACCCATGATGCCGAACCACCGCCCCCTATTACATGGATTGGCCCTTTTAAATTGTAGTCGGAACCTTTATATAAGTGAAAATCAAGCTGCCCTGTGACCTTGTTCCTGTATACCAATATGTTTACACCGTAGGCTGCTGAAATATTTTCCCTGGTCAGCACTTCTTCAGGTGTTCCGTCAGCCATTACAGAACCCCGGTTTATCAGTATAAGGCGGCTGCAGTACCTGGAAGCAGTCTTAAGGTCATGTACGGCAGCAATTACCGTCTTCCCCGAGCTTACAAGCTCGCCGGAAAAATTGAAAATCTGTTCCTGATACGAAATATCCAGGCTTGCAGTCGGCTCATCCAGAAGCACTATATCAGCCTCCTGTGTCAATATCTTGGCGAAAAGCACTCTCTGCCTTTCACCGCCTGAAAGCTGTGTCACAGGCTTGTTCTCAAATTGAAGCGTATCTGTGTACTTCATATTTCTTTTGGCTATTTCCAGATCTCCCCTGCTCTCTCCCTGCATTCTTTTAAGATGTGGATATCTTCCCATCATGACAATATCCAATGATGGGAACGGAAATGTAATTTCGGTATTTTGATGCATAAGGGATATCCTGCGTGCCATTGCCCTGCCGTCAAGGCTTTCTAAAGGAGTTCCGCACACGGTTACTTTTCCTGAAGCACTGCATATACCATTTATACACTTAAGGAGGGTTGATTTTCCCGCTCCGTTGGGACCTATAAGTCCGATAAATTCACCCCTGGCGGCGGAAAGGCTTATATCGTTAAGTATTCTTGTTTCGTTGATTTCATAGTTTAAGCCTACTATTTCAAGAGCTTTGCCTTTGCCTTCCTCAATCATATAACTGCCCCCCCATCCTTCCTGGCCCTGATAAGAAGAAAGAGAAAATAAGGAGCACCAATCAGGGAGGTTACAATTCCGACTCCTATTTCCCTAGGCAGAAGGACTACCCTGGAAATAAGATCGCATACAATTAGAAATATGGCTCCGCCAAGGGCACTTGCGGGAAGTAATATCCTGTGGTCGGGGCCCACAATCAGACGCATTATATGCGGTACAATCAAGCCGACAAAGCTTATAGCCCCGCTTACACAAACAGCTAAGGCTGCGGTTACTGATGCAAAGAACAGCAAAATCTTTCTGGTTCTTGACGGGTTTAGTCCTACAGCCTGAGCTTCCTCTTCCCCAAGTTGCAGCACGTTTAAATCCCGGGCAAATATGAACAATACTGCGATGCAAACAATAATGGGAAGGGTTGCAAGGTTAACATGCTCCCATCTCCTGTCCGACAGCCCGCCCAGCGTCCAGAACAGGTAAGCCCTGACCTGGTAATCATTTATATATGTTAGAATTACCGATGTTATAGCCCCAAGGAACGTACTGACTGCAATACCTGACAAAACAAGGGTCAATACCGGAACTTTTCCGCCTCTTGACGAAAGAATAAAGATTATCAGCGCAGCTCCCAGGGCACCTGCAATAGCAAACATAGGCATATAGTATATATTTCTGACAGAAAGTCCGGTCAGAATTGCAGTAACGGCACCCAGGCTTGCTCCGCTGGAAATCCCTATAATACCCGGATCAGCCATGGGATTTCTGAACATTCCCTGCATAACAGCACCGGCAGTTGCCAGAGCCGCCCCTACAACCATGGCTACAATAACCCTGGGAAGGCGCACCATGAATATGATTGCCTCCTGTCCATACTGAAAGACAGTATCCCGTAAAATTCCCAGATGCTTAAGGATAATCCTGATTATCTGGGGAAATGGGACAAAAACAGTCCCAATGGCATTTGCAAGGATAAATACGACTGCCAGTATGAGTACCATTACAATTAGAACCAATTTCCGGTTTGGCTTTCTTATTTTGTTTTTATCCCGTTCAGGCTTTGTCATAGTATATCTCTAACCCTCATCCCTAACCCTTCCCCCAGAGCATTGGGGGAAGGGAACATATTTTATCGATTTTGTGTGGGTGATTATTGCTGGACCCGTTCTTTCTAATCTTAAGGCGGGCGACCACTGGTCGCCCCTACGCTTTAGTTAACTGTCCAACTTTCTAACCCTCATCCCCAGCCCTTCCCCCAGAGCATTGGGGGAAGGGCTGGGGATGAGGGTTAATCCTCTTATTTAAACAACTCCGGATACACGGCTTTCGCCACATCATCAACTGCATTCACTGCATATTGTGATGTGGAACTCATATGTGCATAATTTGGAGCAATGATCCTGTTGTTCTTGACGGCATTGACTCCTGCAAGCGCCTTGTCATTCTTCAGGGAATCAATGATGGACTGTGTACTTTTATTTTTATCATAAATCCATGCAGGTACAACTATTACATCCGGATTCAGCTTTACTATCTCCTCTTTGGAGATTTGCGGCCAGCCTTCGAGGCCTGCTTTTGCAGCTGCATTTATAAGGCCTGCTCTTGTAACTATATCATCAAAATTGGTATTCTTGCCGCTTGTACTTCCCATCTCGCTGTAGTCAAGGACTGTAAGCTTTTCATCGGGCTTGAGTGCACCAAGCTTATCCGAAATTTCCTTTAGCTTTTGATCCATGGAGTTTACAATCTCGCTGCCCCTGTTCTTCTCGCCTATAAGATTGGCGATATCAGTTACCAGCTGTTTTTCCTTGTCTATGGTGTCGGGAGCCTGGTATTGGTAAACGGGTATGCCGGCATCCCTTAATTGCTGTACAAATTCCTTTTTAGCCCAGCTGTCTATTATTACAAGGTCAGGCTGCAAGGCAATAATACTTTCTGCATTATCGGCATGTACTTTTGTCGGGAAGTTTTTAGCTTCCTGTGCTATGTTTGAAACTCCGGGGTCATCACAAAAATATGTAAGCCCTTTAATGCTGCTTTTATCAGCCATATTGTACAGGATTTCATCAACAGCTAAAGTAAGGGACACTATTGCCGTGGGTTTTTTGTTTATTGTTACCTGTGCACCTGTAGAATCTGTGAGAGTAAGCGGATAGCTCCCTGTATCCACAGCTTTTCCAACAGATGCTGCCGGTGACGTGGATGCAGTACTATTTGCTGTATTGTCTTTACTACTTGAACCGCAAGCTACTAAAACTCCTAACATAAGAATAAAAACCAACAATATAGAAATAATTTTTTTCATTAATTCAATCTCCTATTTTTTAACTTTGCCTTAAATTGATAATTGTCAATTATCCATTGCCTTTAGCACTCTATTCCCTTCCGGGCAGGTATACCCTTATTAAAGGGATGCTTGATCTCTTTCATTTCAGTTACATAATCTGCGGCGTTTATAAGCTCTTCAGGAGCATTTCTGCCGGTCATGACTACCTCCAGCTTTTCAGGCTTGTCCTCTATAAATGCCAATACATCCGTCAAAGGGATGATTCCGCACGAAACCGAATTGACTATTTCATCCAGAATTAGTATATCCCAATCTCCCTGGACTACATCCTTTATTGTATGTGCCAATATTGCCTGTTCAGCTTGGGCAAGCTCTTGAAGCTCCTGCTTATTCATGTCCCAGGTAAATTTTTTAATTTCAGTACCTCTGCGAAGCTCGAATCCCGGCTGCAGCTTCTCAATAGTACAAGCCTCACCTGTCGGCAAACCCTTCATAAACTGCACCATCAGTACCTTTAAATTTCTGCCCCAGGCCCTGATACCAAGCCCGATTGCAGCAGTAGTCTTTCCTTTTCCGTTTCCGGTATAAATGTGTACAAGTCCTTTCATAATCCACCTTCTAAATTAAAATTCGGAAAACGGATAGAAGCGAGCAGAACAAGGAATGCAAGGCGAAAAGCGCGGAGCATATTTCTTATATGTGAGCACTTTGAGTCCGAAGCATGACACAGTAATGCGAAGCTTATAGCCGTTTTTCAACTAAAAAACCTCCTGGACTAGATCCTAAGAGGTTTCAAAATATGATAACTCATTGTTAATTAACAATGGTAACACCCCCTATCGCTCGTAGAGTCTGGTGTAAAATATACAGGCAGGTCTTCTGGCTCAAGTATCATCATATGGCTGCCCTTCCCGGCTTAACCAGTGGTTTTGCAGCTATACTCGCTTTTACAGCGGCGGGACCGCACAGGAATTTCACCTGCTTCCCTTAACCCGTTATTTTTATTCTAATGTCATACTCATTTTATAATAATTTCTCGGAGATTTCCATACATTTTATATTCTTTCTATAAACAATATATTTCTTAAAAAATCCGATGTTGTTATATGCAATAAACAGTGCTATTATAACTCATAATAAATATTGCTGATTTAAATTTATTACTGGGAATTAAGGCGGTGTTTTATTTTGTCCATTCTTCAATTTCATAATGTTTCATATTTTAAAGATGAAAAATACATATTGAAGGACATTACGCTGAATATTGAAAAAGGTGATTTCGTTTCGATAATCGGACCGTCGGGAAGCGGCAAAAGCACCTTTTTAAAACTATGCTGCCATTTGATAAGCCCTACTTCGGGAAGTATCAAGTACCTGCAAAAAGATCTTATGGACTGTGATCCTGCAGAATTACGGAAAAATATAGGATATTGTTTTCAAACCCCTCACCTTTTTGGAGAACATGTAATGGATAACCTCTCCTTTCCGTATTTAATAAGAGATCTGGCAACAGATAAAAATAGAATAAACCTGCTATTTTCCGAATTCCATATGGATATGGACCTTATAACCAATGAGGTAAAAAACCTTTCCGGAGGGGAAAAACAAAGGATAGCATTAATACGGACTCTTTTGATTGCACCTGAAATACTCCTTCTGGATGAAGTTACTTCCTCACTCGATTCCTCCAACACAGACATTGTTGAAAACGCTGTCAACTCCTTAAATAAAGCAGGTATAACAGTAATATGGGTTACTCACAATCTGGAGCAAAGCAGAAAATTTGCAAATAAAATAATAACAATAGAGGCCGGCAGGCTAAAATCGGTTGATATAACCGGAAGGGAGGCTTAAATAATATGAATACGGGCAGTACAATGAATATTACGTCCCTTCTTTTTGCTTCATCACTTGTATTTGTTTCGCTGATTTTTTCATATTCACAGAAGCTAAAGCTTGAAAAGGAAATAGTTATAAGTATAATAAGAGCGGTAATCCAGCTTGTTGCTGTAGGATACCTTCTGAATTATATTTTCGGGCTGAAAAATATCCTTTTTACAACCCTCCTGCTGCTTTTCATGACCTTTAATGCTTCATATAATGCGGCAAAGCGGGGAAAAGACATTAAAAACGGGTTACTGATATCCTTTGCCTCAATCGCTTCAGGAACCATGATAACCCTTCTGATCCTGGTTGCATCAGGTTCTATTAAATATGAGCCCTACCAGATAATTCCGGTAAGCGGTATGATAATAAGCAACTCTATGGTTGCATTGGGGCTTTGCTACAAGCAGCTGGGTTCAAACTTCAAAAACCGCCGCGATGAGGTGGAAACCAAGCTGGCTCTGGGTGCGGAAATAAAGACAGCCTCGGTAGGTATAATAAGGGATTCCATAAAAACCGGTATGCTCCCAACAATAGATTCTGCTAAGACACTTGGCATAGTTGCACTTCCAGGTATGATGACCGGCCTGATCCTGGCCGGCACCTCTCCTGTTGTTGCAGTAAAATTTCAGATTATGGTTACCTTCATGATGCTTTCAACTACTTCCATATCCTCTTTTATGGCCTGTTATCTGGCATACAGGAATTTTTTCAATGAGCGGAAGCAGCTCAAGTGAATACTGATAAAAGTTGAGTTAATCATTTATCAACAGTATAATTGGAAGTTATGGACTTTCCACCACCGGATATCGTTATTGGATAGCTTCCGGCAGTAGTCTCCTTTTTAATGTTCCATACCCAGGTTACCAAGCCGTCATTGTCGGCTATTTTTGACTGGGAAGTTACCAACTCTTTTCCGGACAGCTTGTACCTGGCTGTTATGGTA
>JAUZPR010000181.1 GCA_030705825.1 Bacillota bacterium
ATTATACATACTTAAACCCTCCCTCAACTAATATATCTCTTGAGCAAATTCCCGATGTTGTTTATTGTGCATACATTGTCAATCAAAAGGTCCTCATCTGAAATGGATATCCCGTTCTCCTCCTCAAGCTTTACAATCAAGTCTATACAGCTTATGGAGTTGAGTCCGAAGCTTCGCAGATCATCGTTTTCTCCGAGCTTATCCATATCCTGGCTGCTTATACCAAGGGTGACGGTTAACAAATTTCTGATATCACTTGATTTTGTTTCCATATAAATCTCCTTTCTGCTATTTTTATATGGCTTCAATAAGCTTTTCCAACCGGTTATTGTAATACTCTATTCCACTCATTCCTTCAGCTACTACAAGAGTAAATATCCTGCCCAGGAAGCTTGTCCCTTCCCTGTTGGCATGAACCGGAAGTGTGGCCGAAGTATAGACTATAACACCTTCCTTTTTATCTGGTTTGAAGTCAAGATCATTGTCTTCCAGAATGCTGTAAAACTCGTCAAAGCCTATTCTCAACCTGGAAGCCAGGCGGAAATACCTGGTCAGCACAGTCTTATCGCCGATGACTTGTTTTAGGAAGGAAATATAAGTAGACAAGGTAAATCTTCCGTTAATCTCTATAATAGGAATAATGGTACTGTCTTTTGTAATAATAGAGTCAATCCCAGCAACACCTGAATAACCTATGCTGTATAGATATTCCCCTATTATCCGGCCATAGTTTTGATATTGTGTTATTTCATCTTCAGATAAATCAGGTGGCAGCTTGGAGCCTATATAAACAGTATCGTTAAGCAGCTGCTGCTTTATTGAAAATACAGTCACCTTTCCTGATGGGGAGACATATATCTGATAGTTTATGTCGGCTTTCTTTTCATACCAACCCTCAACCAGCCATTTTGCATTGGGATCGTTTCTGGAAAAGCGGGATATGATTCTTAACACCGGTTCAAGTTTGGTCTGGCTGTCCACAATATAAAGGCCTTTGCCCGAAGCCCCGTAAGGTTCCTTTATTATTACCCTTTTAAAGCCGCAATCCTCACTTAGCCTGCGGTATTCATCACGGATTTCCTCAATACTCAGGCATACCTTCCCCTCGCACACCGGCAGTCCAAGCGTTTCTGATATCTGGCGGTTGAAAATCTTATCATTTATCTTTGCATTTACAGCCGAGCTAGAACCTGTAAGCTTTAATCGGGCTTTTTCAGCTATTTGCTCCTCTACCGTCGTAACGGCATAAGGTACGAAAAACACCTGAGAATCCGATCCGGAAATTTCTCTTAATTTTGAAATAAGGACATCATCCTTTAGAACCAGCTCTGAGATAGGCACTGACGGGTCAGGGTTTTCCGGAGTCAGTATTTCCGGGATGGAAAAACCCAGCAGCTCCAACATTTCCAGATATTCGGGAGCCGGGGGTTCCCGCAGGAGCATAATATCCTGCCTGCGGCATAACAGTAAGTTCATTTCCTCTATGTGGTTAACTATTATATCCTCACTGCTGTCACTGATACCAGCATTAACTTTGTTCCAATACTTTTCAGCACCTATATTGCAAAGCCAGATTATTCTGCCTTTATCCCTGTTGACATTGAGAAGGTCGATTAAATCAAAGGTTTCAGTCATATTATTACGGAAGAATCCATTACTCGAACAACCTGTTCTGTCCTGTAAGAAAATCTTCCTTCCTCCCCCTTTCCCTTAAAACATGTACCCTGCCCTCGTAATATATCACCTCTGCGGGCAAAGGATGGCTTAAAAACAATACTGGGCTGTCTGTCAAACCATATGCTCCTGACTTTTCTATAACAAGAATATCACCCGGGAAAACCTCAGGCAGTGTCACCTTTTGTCCTATAACATCGGTAGGAGTACACAGCGGTCCTACCATGTCAACTTCCATAACACCGGTATTCTCTTTTATCAGGTGCATTGGGAAGTTGTTCCTGACAAACCGGCCAAGGAAAGCTGAATTGGCATGCTGGCTGGAACCGCCGTCACATATTGCATACCTCTTCCCCTTGTTTTCCTTGCAGTACAGTACTCTGGTCACGTATGCTCCCGATTCTGCCAAAAGGTATCTTCCGCTTTCCACTGCTATCCTGGTCCCTGACAGTTTATCCCCGTACTTATCCCAGACTGAATTAAGCTTTTCCTGCAATGTCTCCATATCCAGATCTGTTTCATTATTAAAGTAGGGAATACCAAAACCGCCTCCCAGATCAAGAAACTGCAAATTCACCCCGCCTGTATTTTTTATGTCCAATGCCAGCTTTATTATCTCTTCCATATTGGCGGCTATATTGTTTACATTGAGCATTTGTGTACCTGTATAAATATGAATTCCTACAAGGTTTACATTTTGAAAATTCCTGATTCTGTTCAATAAATATTCTGTCTGTTTTTGATCCACTCCGAACTGGGTGGCTACTCCTGTCATCTTGATGCCGGCACCCGATATATCGAAATCGGGATTTATCCTTACTGAAATATTGACCCTTTTTGAATGAGCCTGTGCAATACGGTCAATTAATCCCACCTCTTCAAGGGACTCAACATTTATGCTGTAAATACCTTCAGATATGGCGTACTCCAGTTCCTCCGGCGTTTTTCCGGGACTCGTGAATATGATATTCTGCGGCACAAAACCGGCAGCAAGAGCGGTATAAAGCTCACCTGATGAAGCAACCTCTATTCCCGAACCCAGCTTATTGAACAGCTGGCATATCCCGAGCAGTGGATTGGCCTTCATGGAAAAGAATATCTCAAAATTTCCCGGGAGGCTGCTTTGTAATGTATTGTATTTTTCCTTTATTTTGTCTCCGTCATATACATATAAAGGAGACCCATACTGCACACAAATTTCTTTTATTTGATTATCTTTCATGTTTTAAGTCCTCTATTTGCAAAGTATATTTATAACTGTATTGCCCTGTGGTGGAATACTCCGTCGGTCTTAACCTTTGCATCAAGATATCTGGACATCCCCGACAGCTTGTCTTCGGTTATACTCAATACCCTGTTGGTGTCAAAAAGACGGGTAAAGAAATCAAACTCCCAGATTGACGGTTCCTTGTTTTCTATTCCATATTCATCAAGGTAGGATAAATCATCCGGTCTCAGGCTGTTCATAACCTTTCCGGGTATGATTTGGCCAAACATCATCTCTATGTAATAGAAGTTGTAGTAAACAACCTTTTCAAGCCGGTAATCCTTGATTCTGCCCACCAGAAGGTCCCAGTCTATTTTTTCAAAGAACCTTTCAACGTACATGAAGAGGTCGGCGAATTTATATATCTTCAGATCCCTGAGGTCGGTTATCCACATCATAAGGACTGCTTCCTTGTAAAGGTGACAGCTTAACTGTATGATATTGTCTATGTAATCAAGCATATAGCCTTTGGCATTGTTTATTGCTACCGGCAAGGCTCTTGAAATAAGATCCCTTGTATCTACCTTATACGGGCAGTTGCCCTTCCACAGGATGTCATGATTTACATCCACCTGGACAAGCCTGGCAAATTTATTGTCACTCAGCTTCTGAAACTCCTGCAGTTCGTGGGATACCATCTGCTGCAGCATTTTTTCCTTCCTTGAAGCCTCGATTATGACACACTTTTCCTCATCGTAATGCCCTTGAACAAAGCCTATGTTTTCAAGCGCTTTTGTAACAGGTATCACATCATCCAGCCTCATAATGAGATCCAGATCGTTGAATATCCTTGTTTCAATAGCCGGATAAACGGTGCTTGCAAGAAGATTGCCTTTCAGAATTGGTACAACCACATTGGCCGACTCAAATTCCTTAAGTATATCTACCAGCTCCTTAAGGTAATAATTGTTCCTTTCCCCGTATACCTGCCACTGGGACTCCAGCAGCCTTTGAATTTCCTTCTCAAGTAATTCAACCAGACCGAGTTTTTTCAGATTATAGTAAAACATATTCATTGTTCTGTGTGTAATCATCTGAAAAATAACTTCTGCCCAGTTAATCCTGCTGCTTACAATTTCCTTGAGCTTTTCGGCATCACAATCTTTCACTTCTACAGCCGTCATTAGTACCAATTGTCTTTCGATCGAAAGTTCTTCAAATTTCATAATTATTTTTACCCCCTGTAATTTATGTTTTCCCCGGATGTATTTACTGCCAGGGATTCATATAATGTCCTTAATTGATTTTTGTTGATCTTGCCCATTTCATTCCTCGGAATGGAATCTATAATATGGATTTCTCTCGGGATTTTTCTGTCCTCCAGGTTAAGCCTGCACCACTTGTAAAGGCCCTGGGAATTGGCTTTTTCCGATGCACGTACCATTGCAACGATCCTCTGCCCCAGTTTTTCATCGGGAATTCCTAGGACAACCGCCTCATAAACTTCCTTGTTTCTTAACAGGACCTCCTCTATCTCCACCGGGTAAACATTGTTCCCGCCCTGTATTATCAGATCATCGGTCCTTCCGACAATATATAGATAACCTTCCTTATTTATATATCCACTGTCCTTGGTCCTGAGTCCCTTTTCTGTCAGTGTTTCTTCTGTTAACTGCCGACGTTTGTAATACCCGTCCATAACATAATCGCTTAGTACAAATATTTCGCCTTCCTCACCGGCCTTTGCCTCTTCTCCGTTTTGCAGGTAAACCTTTACGTCACAGCCATTCAACGGTTTGCCTGTTGACCCCGGAAATCTCAGCATTTCATCAGGTCCGCAGAAGGTTACCCTTACGGAGGCCTCAGATAGGCCATATGCATTGTAGAGGTCTATTCCGGGAAGTTTTTCATGTGTGGAATTTATAATACTTTCAGGCGTTATCATTGCACCCAGAATTATTCTTTTCATGGAACTCAGATCATAGGCTGAAAGTTTAGGATATTCCAGTATTTGTGCCAGCATGGTCCGTACAAGATAGGTTGTGGTGGCCTTGTAATCTTCTATGGCCTTCAGGAATACTGCCGGATGGTACAGGTCATTCATAATTATGATCTCACCCCCGCGGCTCAGGCACATTAACATATCACTTGCTATAGGCCCCGCCTGGGTAAAGGGCCGTGCCATAAGGAATTTGTCACTGCAGCTGAAATCCAGGAATTCCGCTACTGCAGCAGCGTTACCCGATACTGCTGAATTTGAAAGGACCACACCTTTAGGACTTGAAGTCGATCCACCGGTGAAACATATCCCAAAGGTATCCCTGGATATACCTTCAAAGGACTTGTTATCCGATTCCAATTCCTTGATTTCAAAAGTATCCTCACTCTTGAGTACAATCAAATACCTGATTTTTATCCTGTCCCGGATTTTATATATTTCCTCGTAACCTTTTGAGTCTGTTATCAGCAGCTCTATGTCTGAATAATTTATGCGTTCGTAAAGGGACTCTCCTTTAAGCTGATAAGACAGCGGAACTGTTATTTTTTCGCATTTGTTGAGTGCCAAAAGGCATGTAATAAATTCAATGCAGTTAGGGAGATAAATACCTGCCATGGTAAAACTCGTTTGTTCAAGGGTATAAGCAAAATCAATTATCTTCCTGTGCATTTGCAAATAAGTAATGCGAATATCCTTGCAGGCCACAGCATAGCTTCCGCCATATTTTACACAGCTGTTTTCAAACAGCTTCCATGGTGACAAACCACTACTATACATATAAACTACCTCACTAAATATATTGAATTATATTTTGATCAAGCTTTTCAGCTATCCTTTTTTCAGTTTCCTTAACAAGCATCAACTGTTCACACAGGTTGTCCACCAGAGTCAGGGATTTGGTAATTGCCAGTTTCAGCGAAATATTGGCCGATATATCCCAGTACCGTGATGAGTCGGCCAGAAGCTGTGATGTACCGGTGATAAAATCATCAGGGAATAGCCCGGAAAGTTCATTTATAAATACACCAAACCTTTTCCTGCTCCTTGCAATGGTTTTTAAAGCCTCGTTATAGTAAGTCCTGAACATATAAGCATTTTGTGCATCTATACCTTCTGCTTTTCTTTCCTGCAGATCCCTTTTAAAAACGTCAAGCATATCTATTCCACAGCTTAA
>JAUZPR010000182.1 GCA_030705825.1 Bacillota bacterium
AGGAGAAATAGTAAAAGAAGTATCCAAGGCTTCCGATAAGCCTGTAACCGTCAAGATAAGAAAGGGTTGGGATGATACCAGGGTCAATGCGGTGGAAATAGCAAGCATAGCTGTTGAAAACGGAGCCAAGGCAGTAGCGGTTCATGGAAGGACCCGGGACCAGTTTTACAGCGGAAAGGCTGACTGGGATATAATTAAAAAAGTCAAGGAAGCTGTACCTGTACCTGTAATCGGTAACGGGGACATATTCAAGCCCGAGGATGCCAGGGATATACTGGAACAAACAGGCTGTGATGCTATTATGATAGGTCGTGGAGCACAAGGCAATCCATGGATATTCAAAAGAACGCTGCACTATCTGGAAACAGGTATACTGCTGCCTTTGCCTTCGGCTGAAGAAAAGGTCAATATGGTGATTCGCCATGCTAAAATGTTGGTATCATTAAAGGGTGAATATACAGGTGTCAACGAAATGCGCAAGCATATAGCCTGGTATATAAAAGGTATACGTAATGCGGCAAAAGTGAGGGATATGATATTTAAAACCACTTCGCTGGAAGATACTATAAATATTATGCGCCTTATGCTTGAAGCATCAGAGAAGGATTTAGATATTGACCTGTAATTATAGATAATATAGATCGCATAGCAACTGTCTGAAGAAATAAAATAATAGTACAGCCTGACTGGTAATTAATAAGTTAAAAAATGGAAATAATTTATACCAGGACTGGTCAATAACAGGAGCATCTGATATTTTTGAGGAGGATTTATGCACAGTATAGATGATAACTATCCAAGTGATATGAAGGGAAAATGCCCGAAAGATTCTGAGATAGAAATGACTGAACTGGTTTTACCTAATGATACCAACCTGCTGGGAAATCTCCTGGGAGGAAGACTGATGCATTGGATGGACCTGGCTGCGGCTATGGCAGCCACCAGGCATTCGAAGCAGACAGTTGCCACTGTTGCGCTGGATAGTCTTGAATTTCGTCATCCTGCAAGAATGGGCGAGCTTGTAAGGCTTCATGCCAAGCTTACATGGGTGGGAAAGACATCACTTGAGGTAAAGGTCAAAGTTTATGCGGAAAATATGAAGACAGGCAGTGTTATAATGACCAATAAGGCATATTTAACATTTGTAGCATTAGGTGACAATGGAAAACCGGTTGCAGTCCCTCCTTTGATCCCTGAGACAGAAGAAGAGAAGAAGGATTTTGCCGAAGCGGAAACCAGGCGATGTGAACGACTTAAGAGGAAAAACAGGGATATTGAATGTGAATAGTACCTGTTGCTCTGTTTGCACTCTTTAAGCCTCATTGATATAATTAACAATGTACTGTGAAATTCTGATTCAGAGGATTTTTTAATGAAATTTATTAAGAGAAAAATTTTTATCATAATTACTATCTTTCTGACAGTAGTCTGTTTTGCGGCTGTTTGTATTGCTGTGAGTATTTCAGCGACAATGCTGGACAGACGCAATCAGATTGTGGGGAATGATTCTTCAAAAGCTCCTGTAGCGGTAAAGATTTCCGATAAAATAATAAACCTAAGTAAGACCAGGGAATTTACCTTCTTTTTTAATGGTGAAAGACTCAATGGCATAAGTGCATATGTTATAGATAAAAACGAGTTCATGGTACCAATGGATGCAATCCTGGATAAACTGGGTATAAAATTCAGCTATTACAGCTCGGATGATGTCCTTGAAACGTCTTTTAACGGAAAAAAGCTGACTTTGAAAATGTATAGTGATACATTATCATATGGGGGAAAGGATATTAAGCTTTCTATGTCTCCTGTAGCTTCAAACGGTCATGTGTTTGTTCCAGTAAGCCTGTTTTCGGGTTTGGAAGGGTTCAAGGCATATGAGTTTGAAGATAATAAAACCGCTTTCCTTAATTACTATAAAGGAATAGATCCTAAAACTGACGGGCAGCTTAAATTCTTCAGGCTTGTAAACGGGACAGCTCAAATTTCCGATATATCAGGTCTGATACAGTTCTGGAACAGGAAAGGAACTGAAAACAAGGACGAAAAATATTATTTTTCCGGCAGTGGGAATACAGCTATCCTTAAATCGGGAAGCAAGATTTATATTGTTTATTCAGGCGGGAAAATAGACACCTACAAAGTAAGTATCGACCCTAATGCAACCTTATCAATGGATGGCAAATATCTTTACTGGATTGATGAACAGAAAAATACCTCATATATATATGATATTGCCGATGATTACATAAGCAAACTCGGAAACTATTACTTCAGAATAGAACAGGACGACAGTGACGGATACCTGCTGAACGGCGGTACGGTGTTGATGGACTACAGTCTGGGGTACGGCTATAAAAGAGTGGTACTGACAAACAATACTAATTACGGGAATTATATGTTTATTGAAAAAAGGAATAATGTAATTCTTGAAGGCAACATGGATTTTTCTCCAAACAAACAAAGAGTGCTCCATTACAGGAAGGATGAAGGTTATTATCTTGCCGATACAGACGGTTCGGATATGGTTTATTTAGGTGACGGAACCGAAGCAAAGTGGATTACAAATAATAAGATATATCTCCGGACATCATATGGAGCTTATATATTTAGCAGCAGTGGAGAAAAATTGACACAGGTCAAAAGCCAATGGCAAATGCTTGGACAAACTCTAACAGGAGACGTTTTCTATACAGATGGTAGCTCACTGTATTGTGAAACAGGCAATATTGACTGGAAAATTATGGATCTTTCCTGGGGATGTGCTTATATTTACGGACAATCGGCTAACGGACCATATGTGGCAGTTACAAGTGATTCAACAGACGGCGTCTATTTTATGAACGGGAAGAGCGCAGTAAAGCTGGGTACAGCAAGTCAGCTTGTAAAACAGAGTAATGCCGCTGATTTGAATTCCGAATATTCGAATGGAATACTGCATTCTCCGGATAATACATATTATGCCGCATTGCAGATAAATAACTCGTTTGTAAACCTGAATCTTATTAAAAAGGATGGTTCGGATTTCAGGCAGATAACGTTAAACGGGCAGGTTACCGATAATAACGTTAAAACCAGGTGGATAACAAATAGAAAATTATTGGTTTATACCAAAAACCAAGGATGGATAGTGGATTTCAGCGGCAGTACAAAAATATACAGCTGGGATGAAAAACAGGGCAGTACCATAGAAGGTGTGACAGTCAAATAAATATTTCCAAATAAAAATGGATGGCTTTTCAAGCCATCCATTCATTACTTATCAGCTACTTTTCAAAAATACAGACAACCATCTTCAAGAAGCATTCCTTAATCACAGGCGTCTTTGCAAACAGTGCAAAGGCTTTTCTTAAAGGCACCTCTCTGTAATAGAAGGTCTTGAAGTCGGTATGTGGCAAGAGCCTTTTAAACTGTTTCAGTGTAATTTTATTTATATATGAAAAATATTCCTTCCCGTTTTTACCCTTGGATATCCTGAATTTTATCCTCTCATCTCCGTCAGAAAAATTCTTAACCGAGTCCTTGTAGACGTTTACCAGGGTCTTTTGGCTGAAAAACAGCTGTACCCATGGGAAGCCTATTGTATCCTGAAGATGCATCCCGAAGGGATGGTAATATGGAGCAAAATTTATATGAAGCCTTCCTCCTGGTTTCAACACCCTGTAGCATTCCCTTAAAACCTCCAGAGGCTGGCCGACATGTTCCATTGCATCATTAGCTATTATTGCATCAAAGAAATTATCCTCGAAAGGCAGGTGGGCTGCGTCACCCAGAACAAAACTGAAGCGGTCGGACAAACCCTTGCTTTCAGCCAGTTTTTTGGATTCATCAACATATTTTTCAAGAATGTCCAGGCCATAAATTTTCCTTACGCCGTAAGTAGCATAATATAAAGTCTTTCCGCCTGCACCGCACGCAATATCCAGAACTACCTTGTCCTTAAACATATCTTCCATGGTTACTTTATCAAGATAGTATCTTATTGTATCATGTCCTTGTTCAAACTGCCATTCGGCATATGATTTTACTCCCTGGTTCTGTAAATTGAAAGGGTGAACCGGAAGAGGGAAAAGCTTGTTTAAGGACTTGCATATATTTTCACTTATTCTCATAAATTATCTCCTCAATGAATTTTCTTTAGTGCGTTTGCTTCTGTACAAAACCCATGTTTATTTTATACTAGATTAAACCAATTGTGAATAAGTATTGCTTTATATTTATCAGCATTATTGACCTAAAACTTAATATCCAAACTATACATCGATAACTGTCATATATGAGCAAGCCTTAAAATATTTATAATCAGAGTATTTTTTGGGAGTGTTTGATGACTAAAAAGTCATTTGTGGGCGGAACTATTATTTTAATGTTAGCCGGGCTGGTTGTCAGGATACTCGGCTTTGTATACAGGATATACCTGTCCAATCTCATAGGAGCCGAGGGCATGGGATTGTTCCAACTGGTAGCCCCGGTTTACATACTTATTGTGCTTACCTTGACCTCAGGCATATCTATCGCCGTATCTAAAATGGTTGCGGCCGAACTTGCAAGAGGTCATCTGATAAATATCCACAGGATAACAAAATGTGCCTTCGTTGCTATAATGGCAGCCGGTGCCCTGATTTCGGTAATAATGTTTTTTAATATAGATTTTCTGGCAAATGTGGTTTTAAAGGATTCCAGAACCCACTATTCACTTCTGATGCTTATTGTCTGTATTCCCGCAGTTGCTGCGGCGTCAGCATACAAGGGTTATTTTTACGGTATGCAGGATGTCGTGCCCACTGCAATTTCACAAATTGTAGAACAGCTTGTCAGGATCTGCCTGGTTATTGGAATGGCATCCTTTTTCTTAAGGCTTGGCCTTGAATACGCCTGTGCTTTGGCAACACTGGGAATGGCACTTGGTGAAATAGCAAATATGCTTGTTTTATATGTAATATATAAATTTAAAAGAAAAAAGTTTATAAAAAGCATATCCAGAGAGGGTATAACCAAAAAGCGGAAAATTATCAAGGAAATGTTGGGGGTGTCCATACCTGTCTCTTTTAACAGGTTTGTAACTTCTGCGTTGTCGGCGGTAGAATATATACTTATTCCAAGAAGGCTGGTTGTTGGCGGCATGGCTTATCATGCAAGCATAGAAACATACGGAAAGCTTACCGGTATGGCAATGCCGCTGATGTACTTTCCGTCCCTGGTTACATCATCACTTGCAACTACTCTTGTGCCGGCAATTTCAGAGGCTATATCGCTAAAAAATTATAAGATGGTGAATTACAGGATATCTAAATCCATTCAGTATACTTTCGTTCTGGGATTTATATTTACAGCGCTCTTTATGACTTTTCCAAACCGTATCGGCGATTTGGTATACAGCAGGGAAAAAATCGGACCAATGCTTTACACCCTCTCCTTTACGTGCATATTTACTTATCTGCAGCAAACGCTGCTTGGCATACTTAACGGTCTTGGGAAACAGGCCGTATCGTTAAGAAATTCGCTTATCGGGTCATCCTTAAGAATCGGGTTTGTGTACTATTCGGTTCCGGTGTATGGTATAGAAGGTTACATGTGGGGACTGATAATCAGCAGCGCACTGGTTTGTATCATGAATCTCTTTACAGTAATGAAGGTTACCGGCATGGCGCTTGATCTTGGTAATTGGCTCATAAGGCCGGGTTTAGCCGGTATTATAATGTACTTTACCGGAAGGTATGTCTATAGCTTTTTTACAATTTTCAGAATGCCAGAAACGTATACAGTCCTATTTACCATTACAGGGTATGTAATTATAGCTATAGGACTTATGGTAGTGACCAATGCGGTTGATAGAAAAGAAATTTTAAATTTATTGGGCTTTAAAAAAAGAAGAAATCATAAGTAAATTTACGCTCTGGCCAGTTATTTCGGTATAATTGGATGTATAATTTCATAAAAGTCAAAGAAAGTCAAAATCAAATTTTGTATCTACAGCATATAATGTGATATAAATATATTAAGGTCAAAGAAAGTCAAAGTTAAATTTATTTGGAGGTGTTTTATATGTTCTC